>DAINNZ010000065.1:0-17779 GCA_036735605.1 Lewinella sp.
AACAACTGCCGAGCCGCTTTGGCTAAGGCCGCTAAGTCGCCACTATCTAGCCGGATGCCAAGTAGCTGATAGCCTTTGGCTTGCAACTGCTGGGCTACCTGAATGGCGTGGCGCGTACCTTCTAAGGTGTCATAAGTATCCACTAGCAGCGTAGTGTTGTGCGGCAACACATCGGCGTAGGCCTCAAAAGCACGCAGCTCATCCGGAAAAACCATCACCCAACTGTGTGCATGGGTGCCCCTGACCGGAATCTGGTAATAGCGCCCAGCCCATACGTTAGAGGTGGCATCACAACCCCCTAAATAGGCTGAGCGCGAGGCCGTGAGCCCTCCATCAATACCCTGAGCACGACGGAGACCAAACTCAATTACCGGCTCCCTTGGCCCTGCCACTGCCTTAATTCTTGCTGCTTTTGTAGCAATTAGACTACTGAAATTAATGAGGTTAAGCAGCGCCGTTTCTAGCAACTGCGCCTCCAAAAGGTTCGCTTCCAGGCGGAGTATCGGCTCGTTGGGGAATACTATTTCGCCTTCTGCTACGGCCCACATCTCCCCCTCAAAACGCAGCCGTTGTAGATAATTCAGAAAAGCCTCGTTGAAAAGGGGGTGGCCCTGGTCGCCTTGTAACCTGCCTAGATACTGCACATCCTCTGCGCTAAAGCGAAAGTTCCGAATCAAATCCACGGCTAAGCCAAGACCCGCCGCTAAAGCAAATTGGCCACCAAAAGGCGGTTTGCGATAATACAAATGAAAGATACTCTTGCGCCGGTGTAAACCTTTGCGATAGTAAGCATAAGCCATAGTAAGCTGATATAGGTCGGTTAACAAACCAAACGATGGCCGGTAAATACTTGGAAGGTGGGAAATCATTTACTTAGTTTTGTATTTAAACTAAGTTGATTCAAAAATTGTTG
This sequence comes from Lewinella sp., assembly GCA_036735605.1. Classification (GTDB taxonomy): domain Bacteria; phylum Bacteroidota; class Bacteroidia; order Chitinophagales; family Saprospiraceae; genus Neolewinella. The sequence continues at coordinate 914 of DAINNZ010000065.1, forward strand.
CGTCGCGGAGCGGTTTTTTTTAGAAATAAACTTATATTTGAGGGTATTAGAGTTGTTCGGCCATATTTTAGTGACTTTAAAAGATCAGATCATGCTACGCGATACAAAATATTTACTAGCCTACTGCTTACCATTAGCAGGTTTTTTAGGTATTCATTGGGGAGGTGTTTGGTCATTTGGCAGCATTTACCTTGGTTTTGGTTTGCTACCTTTGCTAGAGTTGTTTCTTCCTGCTAACACCACTAATCATGCGGAGGAGGAAGAACTGAGTAGGAGTAAGCGCATTTTTTTCGATTGGCTGCTTTATCTCAATCTTCCTATTTTATACGGCTTGCTTTTGTATGGGCTGTATGTAGCTACGACCCAGCCGCTCAGCACTTTTGAGACGGTTGGCTTGGTTTGCAATCTGGGTCTTTTAGTGGGCAGTATGGGCATTAATGTGGGGCACGAACTCGGGCATAGGACGAAAAAAGTGGAACAGTGGCTAGCGCAAGCCTTGTTGCTAACGGGTTTATACACGCACTTTTATATAGAGCATAATTGGGGGCACCACAAAAACGTTTCTACGCCACTTGATCCGGCTACAAGCCGAAAGGGAGAGACGGTCTATGCTTTTTGGTTACGCAGCACAGTAATGGGCTATCTTGATGCTTGGCGCATTGAGCAGGATCGGCTGCGGAAGTTAGGGCGGCCCATAGTAGGGTGGGGCAATCGAATGATTCGCTTTACGATTTTGCAGTTGGCTTATTTATGCCTGCTCTATTTTTTGTTTCACTGGCAAGGGCTCGCCTTGGCCGTTGGTATAGCTGTATTTGGTTTCTTGATGCTAGAAAGCGTAAATTACATCGAGCATTACGGGCTGGAGCGCAACTTACTACCCAGCGGGCGCTACGAGCCAGTGGCACCTCGGCACAGTTGGAATAGCGACCACGAGATGGGGCGTATCTTTTTATACGAGCTTACACGGCACAGCGATCATCATTATAAAGCTACGCGAAAATATCAGATATTGCGGCGTTTTGAGGAAAGCCCACAGCTACCATTAGGTTATCCGGGCAGTGTATTGCTTTCTTTGTTGCCACCAGCTTGGTTTGCCTTGATGCATCCTCGGTTGGAGGCTGTACAGACTAATAACAAGTAAGATGAGTCGTTTTTTAGCAGAGTTTAAAGAATTTGCCATCAAAGGCAATATGGTAGATTTGGCCATCGGGGTCGTCATTGGGGCTGCTTTCAATAAGGTGGTGGACGTATTGGTGAAGCAAATCGTAATGCCGCCGCTAGGGTATTTAACGAGTGGTACCGACTTTTCCGACCTATCCTGGGAGATCAAAGCGGCTGTGCTGCAAGGTGGTGAAGAAGTATCGCCCAGTATTACTATCGGCTATGGGGCTTTTTTGGGGGCGCTACTTGATTTTTTCATCATAGCCCTCACGATCTTCGTCGTTATCAAGGCGATTAATCGCCTAAGAAAGCGAGCGGAAGACGAGACGGATCAGGAAGTGGCTACGCCCAAAGATATTCAACTGTTGGCAGATATACGGGATGAAATGCGAGCTATGCATGCAGCTATGAAAAAAGGCTAGTGGGTCAACCACTAAAGTATTGTCACATTAAGTCGAAGTCAGTGCCGCGATGGCTAGATTCGCATATAATAAGACTTGCTATTTGACCCACTAGACCCACTGTAAGCATCTACGCTAAGCTTGGCCTATCCCTTTAGGGGGCAGTACCTAGCGTAATTTTTCAGCCAATGCGATCAACTGTATCATTTCTTTGCGGTAGCCGAAGGGGTCGCCGCCTTGCGCTGCTTTTGCCATGGCTTGGCAGTGGGTATAGGTGGCTTTTCCTTTGTGGGGGCTATCGCGCAGCAGCAGCCCGAATTCTGCCACAGCAGCCGCCCAGCGCAAATCACTACTAGCTTGGCCGAAAGCCGTGGCGTAGGCGGGTAGATCCCAGCTGAGGAGCTGGCTTTTTTCGCCTTCGGGTGTTTTATATCGGAGGCGGATACTGCCGATGGCGGTATCTTTGTCTTGGGTATTTTTTTCAGGTAAAATTTCGTAGAGTACCGTAACGACGTGTGCGGCTCCTAGTTCGGCGGCATCTTTAGCATCGTCGTCAAAGTCTTCGGTGTTGAGTAGGCGGTTTTCGTAGCCAACGAGGCGATAGGCTTTTACTTTTTCAGCATCGAAGGTGAGTTGCAGCTTCACGTCTTTAGCTACGGTGTAGAGGGTGCCGCCGAGTTCGTCGATTAAAACTTTACGAGCCTCGGCCAAATTATCGAGGTAGGCATGGTTGCCATTACCTTTGTTGGCTAGCATCTGCATCGTACCTTCTTGATAATTACCACGGCCAACACCTAAAATAGTGAGAAAAATATGGCTAGCTCGTTGTGTTTCGATTAGGGCAACGAGATCCGTTTGGCTACTAATGCCTACATTGAAATCGCCATCGGTGGCTAGGATCACGCGGTTGTTTCCACCAGGGAGGAAGTTCTCAGCAGCTACTTTATAGGCCAGTTGTATGCCTTGGCCGCCAGCGGTGCTACCACCGGCACTGAGTTTTTCAAGGGCTTCCAAGATAGTGGCTTGATCGGCACCCGAGGTAGGTGGGAGCACTAAGCCAGCCGCACCGGCATAGACAACGATAGATACGCGGTCTTCCGCTCGCAAATTGAGTGCTAGGGCTTGTAAGGCTTTTTTCACAAGGGGCAAACGATCTTCGCCCGACATGCTGCCCGATACGTCGATCAAGAAAACAAAGTTCGCAGCAGCTAAAGAAGTTTCATCTAAGCCTTTCGCTCTAAGCCCGATACGCAGCAGCTGATGTGCAGGGTTCCAAGGGCAGTCGGTGAGTTCACTCCGAATAGCTACTGGGTCATTACCCGTGGGGCTGGGGTCGGTGTAGCGGAAGTAATTGATCATTTCCTCGATTCGTACCGCGTCGGTAGGAGGGCGCTGGCCTTCGTTTAAAAAACGGCGTACGTTGGCATAGGCTGCCCGATCCACATCGGTGCTTAAGGTAGAAATAGGTGCTTTTTTAGTTAATTGCAGTCCGTTTTCTTCTATGCGGTTGTAGCCTTCGCCACTAGGCTGCTCTTGTTGAATAGCGAGCTGGCTGGGGTAGGCTTGCGCTTGCTCAGAGCGATGCTTACGAGCAGTTAGCCGTCGGGTGGGGGCTTGAATGGCGTAGGCCATGGTCGTATTGTCTTGTTGTATGAGTGGTACTTTGTAATCAATCACCACAACTTCCTGTAGGCTGGCACCTGCACTCAATTGGATGTTCCCAAGAGCAGATTGATTGCGCACATGGATTTCCTTTCGCTCGTAGCCAGTGAAATTAATAGAGAGGGTTACATTTTTAAGCGTATCCACCCAACAAAGTGTGAAATAACCATCTAGATTGGCATTGGTACCCAGTTGTGTACCCTTTATAAATATAGTAGCCAAGGGCAAACCTGCCTGGTTCTCATCTAACACGCGGCCTTGAACACAGTGCTTACTTTGCGCCAATAAGAGGCTCGGCACTAGACCTAAAAAGAAGAATAAGTAACGAATCATAGTAACAAATTTTGTAGCTCAGCAGCCAGCCTTGCCGGCGATGGGGCTAACCAGAGCAGTTTTTTGCTACTTAGATGCAGTGGGCTACTAGATTACACAAAGAGTGCTACTTTTTTTGATTTTAACACAAGCAGCCAACAACTAAAAATCACTCACATTCCTCGGCTTCAAGCTCACTAAGCGCTAGCATAATTTGGGGTATATGGTTCGGCTCGGTGATTTGCAGGTGGCGGATGATGCTATCGATTTTTGTTTCCAAGCTGCGATAGTGCTGCATTTTTTGTCGCATTTGGCCGGCGATTATCTCATCTTCTTTTCCCGCATTTTCCACTAGTGTTTGAATGGGTTGTTCTAGCGAATCGTAGGCCATGAACATTTGAATAAGGGAGGTATTACGCACTTTGAGCATATTGCGTCGTTCATCCACTGGCATATTGTTGGGCAGGCTTTGGTCTAATACCAAGCTAACACTATCCCAAAGACTGGTTGCTTTATACTCCAGACCTTGCATCTCGCAGCGGATGGCTTTTTTTTGCAAGGCGATGCTCCTTGCTTGCAGTAGCACCTCGGGTTCTGCGGGGCTACTACAAGCAAAAAGTAGCGAAAAAAGGCAGAGGAAAGAGCTTATCTTCGCCATGGTAAGCGGTTTACCTTTTCGCCAATGCCATAGCCAAGGTCTAGGCCCGTATCGGCATCCATTTGAAAGTGTACGCCTAGTGGAATACGGGAGTAGGCATTCTCTACAGCCATATCGCGGAAGCGAACAAAAGTACGAGGCGTGCCGTTAAACTCGGTTCGGCCTTCGTGGCAGCGGTCGGTCATACCTACATTTTGGCCGAAAAAATCTTCAAAGATTACAACGGCTGCCGCCCCGAAAGTGGCGTGGCCAGAAGGGTAGGCAGGGAAATTCGGCGTGAAGAAATTCCCAGACCCGTCAGGGCACATCACGGTGTTCCAGTCAGACTGGCCAGGCATGGCAACCCGGATATAATCAATCGGGCGCAGGTAGTTGTAGCGGTACTTCTCCTCCCATGCTTTGATGCCAGCGTCGCAGAGAGCCATACCTAAACGGGCGTAGAACTCTACGGCTTCATCAAGGCGCATATTTTCGCGTTCTACCAACTGGTTGCCCACGGCAAACCAGCGGCCAGCAGGGGTGAAGGTGAGAATCGGGCAATCATCACCCCAAAACTCAGCAATCCAATGCGCTTCTTCCTGGCCACCGGCTCTGATTTCATCTACTAAATCGGCCACTCCCAGGGCTTGTATATAGATCGCCGAACCAGGTGTAGTACTATAAGGTAAAGGAGGCGGAATCCGATCATTTTCATCGGCTACGAAAGTGCGTACATCTCCCCATCTCGGCAATAAAGCGGGTGTGAAATCCGGAAAGGTTGGCTGCCATAAACTCGGCCCACTAGGGGGCGCATAAGTGGGGTCGTTGTTGCGGTAGAAGGCTTCGTGCCCCGCTGCGTCTGTTGCAGACCATGCGAAAATAGCAGCCGCTACCTCGTTGCCATAAGCCGTAGAGCGGGTGAAAATTTCGTGAGAAGTCTCTTGTTTGAAACGCGCAAAAAGGTCGCTTCTCAGTTGGAAAAGCCGCGCTAAATGTTCGGCCGGTGCCGTAGGGAAAAAGGCAATAAGGGCTTCCGTATAAGCCTCTGTCAAGGCTGCCTGCCAGTGATAGTCAAGCCCAGCCTCCAGATTCGGCATATCCGGTATGTTAAAGTAATCTGCCATGGAGTTATGCCTAGGCATAGCTGCCACGAGGGTCTCATAACCTGTTAGTGAAATGTAGGCAGAGTTCCTAGCTGAAACAGGGGGGCGATAGCCCGCTGAAAAGCGCTCCAAGTCTAAGAATATTTCATGAAAACGAAGCGCTACTTCTGCACTCGAATCACTTGGAGCAGGCAGAGGAAGACGAATCGGCTCATCTGGCGTACAACCTGAAAATAAAATTAACAAAGCTGCTAGTGCAGCTACTAGATGTTTGATTGGTCGCATGGGATTCTTTATTGTTCTTAAGATTACGTGCACAAAGGTAAAATATCTTCTCCATTTATTTGTGTGACCGAGTACACCGAGAAAGTAATTTATTTGTCAGCTTTAGAGAAATTGGCCTATCTGCCACAACTTTTTAGCATTTGACTAGCCCCGAAGAGCTGAAGCAGCCCGTCAAATCCTGTTGAATTAGGTGGCTAGCGTCCAGTAAGCTGCTGAAATGATAAACAAAAAGTTTTTAAATAGCGTAAAAATAACTAGCTTCGCCCTTTTGAACCAGTGGGTGAACTAGCCGTTGATCTAGTCGTTGATCTAGCCTCTCCTACTTTTCGGATAGCCAACACAACTTAAAAACAGCATGGCCAAGCTTAAAACTGCCTTTTTTTGCACGAATTGTGGCACAGAAAGCCCAAAATGGATGGGGCAGTGCCCTAACTGCCGAGAGTGGAACACCTTGGTAGAAGAAAAAATAGTACCCATCACCACCCGTGAAGAAAGCCGCGATAGCTGGCGAGAGGCAGCTAGTGGCACCGCTGCTACACTAGGGCGCGGCCCCTTGCCTGTGCGCTTGCCAGAGGTCAAGACCGGCGAATTGCAGCGCTTGGTAGCACCCGACCAAGAACTCAACCGTGTGCTGGGTGGAGGCATTGTGCCCGGGTCTATTGTCTTATTCGGTGGGCAGCCAGGGATCGGTAAATCTACCTTGCTACTCCAATTAGCACTAGGGCTTGGGCAAAAAGTACTCTACGTCTCAGGTGAAGAAAGTGAGGAACAAATCAAAATGCGCGCCGATCGTTTAGGGGGGCGCCCCGATCTTTGTTATCTACTCACGGAAACGAACACAAGCAAGCTGTTAAAACATGCCCAACAACTACAGCCGAGCTTGCTAATCGCCGATTCTATCCAAACGCTCTATAGCCCGCATGTGGAAAGCATGGCAGGCACGGTTAGTCAGGTCAGGGAGTGCGCCGCCGAGTTACAGCGCTTCGCGAAAGAAACCAATATTCCCGTCTTCCTCATTGGGCACATCACCAAAGAAGGCAGCATTGCGGGGCCTAAATTGCTGGAACACATCGTAGATGCTGTCTTGCAATTCGAAGGGGACCGCCACTATACTTACCGTATTTTAAGAACGCTCAAAAATCGCTTTGGTAGCACGGATGAACTAGGCATCTATCAAATGAATCCGGAAGGCCTTCGGGAAGTTAGCAACCCTTCCGAGCTGCTGTTGAGCAACCGCGACGAAAACCTTAGCGGCAGTGCTGTCGCAGCCACGCTAGAAGGGATGCGTCCTATGCTGATTGAGGTGCAAGGGCTGGTTTCTACGGCCGTTTATGGCACGCCCCAGCGTTCTTCAACCGGTTTTGACCTGCGGCGGCTTAGTATGCTCCTGGCTGTATTGGAAAAACGAGCCGGCCTTTCACTTGGCAACCAAGATGTTTTCCTCAATATTGCTGGCGGCATAAAGGTGGATGATCCCGCTATCGATCTAGCGATTATTGCCGCTCTGCTATCCAGTGGCACGGATGTGAGTGTGCCAACCGATTATGCCTTCGCAGGCGAAGTGGGTCTCAGCGGCGAAATCAGAGCTGTCAATCGTATCGAACAACGCATCCAAGAGGCCGAACGCCTCGGCTTTAAACGCATTTACATCAGTAAATACAATACCAAAGGGCTCGATATCAGCCGCTACAAAATTAAAATTCACCAGCTAGGCAAAGTGCGGGAGCTGTATGAAGATTTATTTCTGTAGGATAAATCAATACCGTACCTCCTACTACCGCTTATTGGCTGCCGCTTCGCTCGCAGGGGCAAGGCTGCACTTTGTAGCGCAAGCGTATAGCGCAAAAGGCTGCTAGCAAACGGCAGATTTCGTAGATTAGTGTAAAAAATACATTAAGTCTTGTCCGCTTCATTTCTTTACTTGGCTGCTAGGGTGTATCTTTGCTCCAAATTGATTAATTTATGTCTGCGAAGCCCGCAATTCTTCTGCTTGCTGATGGTACTCACTACCGCGGCAAGGCGATCGGAAAGCTTGGAACTACTATCGGTGAGATTTGTTTTAATACAGGTATGACCGGCTACCAAGAAGTCTTTACGGATCCTTCCTACTACGGTCAGTTGTTGGTAACTACCAATGCGCACATCGGCAATTACGGTACCGCAGAAATGGATACGGAATCTGATAGCATCAAAATTGCCGGCCTAATTTGTAAAAATTTCAATGTCGCCCACAGCCGCCACCTCGCAGATAGTTCTATTCAGGATTATCTGGAAAAGGAAGGTTTAGTTGGAATCAGCGATATCGATACCCGCGCGCTGGTGCGCCATATTCGCACCCAAGGTGCCATGAATGGTATCATTTCTAGCACAGAATTCGATTTGGAAGTCCTCCGAACCCACTTAGCTGCAGCACCCGATATGAGTGGCTTGGAGCTTTCCAGCAAAGTTACCACCTCTACACCCTACACACTCGGTGAGGAGTGGGATGCTCTAGGCGGCCCCGGTAGTACTGCCAACCTTCGGGTGGCGGTGCTCGATTTAGGCACCAAGTCTAACATCTTACGTAACTTCATCGACAGAGGCTGCTTCGTGAAGGTTTTTCCTGCCAAAACAACGATGGAAGAAATCCGTAGCTTTCAGCCAGATGGCTACTTTATTAGCAATGGCCCTGGCGACCCAGGGGCTATGGACTATGCCGTTGCAACCGCTCAAGCCATGCTTGCCGATGAACTTCCGCTTTTTGGTATCTGCCTCGGCCATCAAATACTGGCCAGAGCCGTAGATATCCCTACCTACAAAATGCACCATGGCCACCGAGGAATCAATCATCCGGTCATTAACCTGCTAACGGGTAAATGCGAAATTACCAGCCAAAACCACGGCTTCGGCGTAAGCCCCGAGGCCATAGCCGCTAACGCCGATCGGGTGGAAGTGACACACCGCAACCTAAATGATGATACTGTCGAAGGGATTCGCGTGAAAGGGAAAAAAGCCTTCAGTGTACAATACCACCCAGAGGCAAGCCCAGGCCCACACGACGCACGCTACCTATTTGATGAATTTGTGGCCATGATGGCCGATCAAAAAACTATACTAAACTAAAGAATATGAGTTCAATTGTTGATGTAAAAGCCCGCCAGATACTCGACTCTCGCGGCAACCCTACAATAGAAGTAGAGGTGATGACCGCCGAAGGTACAGTGGGGCGTGCAGCAGTGCCCTCCGGTGCTAGCACTGGTGCTTACGAGGCTATGGAGCTTCGAGATAATGACCAAGAAGTGTATCTCGGTAAAGGGGTACTTAAAGCGATCGATAATGTAGAAGAGCATATCGCCGATATACTCCTAGGCGTTGAGGTACAAGACCAACGCTATATCGACGAGCAAATGATCGAGCTAGATGGCACTGAAAATAAAAGCAAATTAGGCGCAAATGCTATTCTAGGCGTTTCATTAGCTTGCGCAAAAGCTGCTGCCCTGGAACTCAATATGCCACTTTACCGCTATATCGGCGGCGTAAATGCGCACGTGATGCCCGTGCCAATGATGAATATCCTCAACGGAGGTAGCCACGCAGATAATAGCATCGATTTCCAAGAGTTCATGATTATGCCCATCGGTGCCGAGCGTTTTAGCGATGCCCTGCGCATGGGGGTAGAGACCTTCCACCACCTCAAAGCCGTATTGAAAAAGAAAGGCTATAGCACCAATGTAGGCGACGAAGGTGGCTTCGCACCTAACATCAAAAGTAACGAAGAAGCGATCGAAACCGTATTGGAAGCGATCGAAAAGGCTGGTTACCGAGCCGGTGAGGATATCATGATCGCCATGGATGCAGCTGCTTCCGAGTTCTATAACCGAGAGGAAAAAGTCTATCACTTCCATAAATCAGACGGCCGTAAACTTACGTCCGACGAAATGGTGGCTTACTGGGTTGATTGGTTTAAAAATTACCCTATCCTTTCAATCGAAGATGGGCTAGACGAAGACGACTGGTCTGCTTGGGCAAAACTCAATAAAGCAGTGGCCGGAAAAGGACAACTGGTAGGAGACGACCTCTTCGTAACTAATACCAAACGCCTCAGCCGAGGTATCGAAGAAGGTAGTGCGAATAGTATCCTTATTAAAGTGAACCAAATTGGTTCACTCACCGAAACGATCGAAGCCGTTAATATGGCTCATCGCGCTGGCTACACCAGCGTTATGTCGCATCGCAGTGGTGAAACGGAGGATACCACCATCGCAGACCTAGCCGTGGCACTTAACTGTGGGCAAATCAAGACGGGCTCAGCTAGCCGCTCGGATCGGGTCGCTAAATACAATCAACTGCTTCGCATCGAGGAAGAATTAGGCGAAACAGCCTACTTCCCAGGCAAAGACTTGTTACGGAAATAGACTCGTCCGGTGGCCTGCCGAGCAAATCTATTCGCTTGCCCATAAATGGCCGAACAAGTATATCCGTAGAACGGCTCGCTTGGAAGAGCGAGCCGTTCTGCTTGATAGGCTCTGGTGTTGGTGCACAACGGCCGTAAGTGAAGTTAGCACCGTTTAATCTAAGAGAAAGGCTTGCGCTACAAAGTCACGCTTGCCCCTGCCCTACGGGCAAAAAATCATATAAGTGAATCAATAGACAGTAAGTACGACTCGACGCCCGCTTTTTTCGTATGCCGTTTGTAGGTGCTCGGCAGGCTGCCTTGGTGAACAAGGGCTCGGCTTTTTCTATTTTTTATTATCTTTCGGACTCCAAGGGAGGAGGCGAAAAAATTTGACCTTTTCTATCTCGCGATAAGATGAATCATGCTGTTAATCAGCTTGTTATGTTTAAATAGAGGATCAGGGAAAGGTTTTTTTCGGGCATGCCGGACTATGAATCGGTTCTTTTTAACCATTCAGTATAGGAAAACTAAAAATTTTTCGACTTGAGAATTATCATTTTATGCTTGTTTTGCTGTCTTTGGGCGGCTTGTAAGCCATATCAATTAGAGGGTCTGCCGCCCGAACGCCTTCATTTTGGCAACAAGGGAGGCGTGAGTGGCCAAGTGCGGGAGTACATTCTGCTGTTGGATAATGGGCAACTCTTGTTCAAAGACCCGCTCACCAACGAGTTAGAAAAAATTGGCAGGTGGAATCGGACCGATTTAGAAGAGGTAAAGAGCCGTTTGCGAAGCCTCCCTTTCGACGAGCCGCCTACACCGAGCAATTTCAATACAATTGTAGCCTACCACACCAACGGACAGCTGCAAGCGCTACAATGGTCTTCCCCCAAAGAAGCGGTGGATGAGCGCGTCCAATCTTTTTTTGAGCACTTAATGGCGGAGGTGCGGCACCTGCGAAAGCTCGAATAAATTACCAAAAACTACCTTACTATGCTACGCTTTTCCATTTTCTTTTTTGTTTCTTTTTGGGCCACTTCGCTCTTGGCGCAGTGGAAAGTCTTACCCCCTTCCGTTCCTAGTCAAGTAGCGGTGGAACACTTAGATTTTAGCTTACCAAACGGATCGCATGCGCTACCAGCAGCGGCTACTACTTTTTGGCAACCAAGCCTAGGTGCTTTATTCGGGAATTCATCTTCCCATACCCACCTAGGGATATCCCTTCCGGCCCCTTCCGGCGTGGAAGTTATAACGGATAGGGAAGATGGGCAGATCATTGCCCTGCGCGGTCGGCCTAAAGCATTAGGCCAGCCGAGTGCTGACAAATCAGCTGTTTACGCCTATTTAAATGAAGTGGCCGAACAATTGGGGCTGGAGCACCCACAAAGGGAGATCGTGGTGCAAAGCTTGGAGGAAGACGACCTAGGTCAGCTACATGCCCGCTTAACGCAAACCTATGCGGGTTTAGAGGTAGTGCCTGCTGCCGCCTCCTTGCACGCTCGTAGCGAAGCCAGCGGCTTCGATTTGTTCACGGGTCGCTTATTCCCTACACCTGCTTCGCTGGATGTATCGCCCACTTGGTCTGCAACGGCCGCAGCGGAACTCGTTAAAGAGCTGGAAACAGCAGAATTTCAGCTGGCTAGCCCTGGGCAGCTAGACTGGATGAGTGGCCCGCAGTTAGCCACTAAGCTGCTTATTTTGTACCATGGCCGCAAGCCTTATTTGGCTTACCAAGTTGAGACTAGGCCCAATTTGGCTAAGCACTATACCACCTATGTAGATGCGCACGCTGGTCGAATTTTACAGCGATATGGCCATACTTGCAGCTTGATGGCACACCAACATTTAGTGGCGGCCGCTAGCTGCGATGTGCCGGCTTCCCACACAGCGATAGCCGACGAGCAGGCAGTGGCTCTACCACCCGATGGCCCCTACACCGCTAACGTACTAAATTTGTATGATCAAACAGTGACGATTCAAACGTTCTCGCTTCAAGATACTTTTTACTTGCTCGACGGTAGCCGGCCCATGTTTACAACAAGCAATGGACAAATCGACGGCTTCGTCTTAACGTATGATGGCCGTGGTGGTAGCCCACAGTTGAGTAATTTCAACCCACAAATCGCTATTTCTTTAACGAATACCAATTGGACGAAAACGGCAGCCTCCGTACACAGCAATGCGGGAGTTGCCTACCAGTATTTTTTGAATACGCATGGCCGAAACTCCATCGACGGCAGTGGCGGTAATGTCTATTCTTTCATGAATATCAACGAAACAGACGGCACGCAAATGGATAATGCTTTTTGGAATGGCCGCGCACTCTTCTATGGCAATGGCAACCAAGCCTTTAATCGTTTACCTAGAGGGCTAGATGTGGCAGGCCACGAAATGGCACATGGCGTCATTCAATCTACGGCTGATTTGATCTACCAAGAACAGCCAGGGGCGTTAAATGAGTCTTTTGCAGATGTTTTTGGTTATTTGGTAGAGGGTGAAAGTGGCGATTACCGCATTGGTGAAGACGTTGTGAACCCGGCTATTTTTACAAGTGGCACGATGCGCAATCTACAAAACCCAAATAACGGTGCCTCCGGGCCGCAAGATTTCCGCTGGCAACCCGCGCACATGAATGAATACCAAGATTTACCGGTTAATGCGGATAATGATAATGGCGGTGTTCACATCAACAGTGGTATTCCCAATAGAGCTTTCTATCTCTTCGCTTCCGCCGCTGGGGTAGGAGACGCACGTGCGGGGCAGGTATATTATCGGGCATTATCTACTTATTTAACTCGTTCCTCTCGTTTCGCAGATTTGCGCATCGCAGTAGTACAGGCGGCCACTGATCTCTATGGCCCAACAGTTGTGGCGGCTGCCCATGCTGCTTTCGATGGCGTGGGCATAGGCGGTTCAGGAGGAAATTATACCGTTGATTTAGACGGCAATGAAGGGGATCGCTTTCTGCTTTTGGCTAATGCGAATCAAACAGCCCTCTTCTTAGCAGATGAAAATGGTGCTTTACTGAACAACCCTCTAGTGGAAGTTGGCCTACGGAGCCGACCTAGCCTTACAGATGATGGGCGCTTAGCCGTATTCGTGGATAGTCAAGGTCGTTTGCGGGTTTATAACCTAGTTGCCAACGAGTTAGATTTTATCGAAAATAATCCTGCTACTAACTGGCGTAATGCAGCCATTAGTAAAGATGGTAATCGCCTAGCCGTTACAACCACCGATAACGACAACCGCGTTTTGATATTCGACTTCGTAAGTGGAACAGGGCGCTTTTTCCCTATTTTCAACCCTACTACCGCTAGCGGTATTGCTACAGGCGACGTCCGCTATACCGATGCGCTGGAATGGGAGCCTAGTGGTGAATTTTTGATGTATGATGCCGAAAGCGAGCTAGATAGCGGCACTACTTATTGGGATATTGGCTTCCTGCGAGCTTGGAATAATAGCGGTGCTACCTTCGGCGATGGTTATATTATCAAACTGACGAGCAACCTGCCGGCGGGGAAAAGTATCGGCAACCCCACCTTCGCTAAAAACTCGCCTTATATCATTGCCTTCGAAGAAGTAGATTTTAGCCAAAACCAGTTCGATCTAGTAGGGGCTAATATTGAGACAGCAAGCAGTAATCTACTTTTTGAAAATGGCATCATTAATTACCCAAGCTATGGTGTAGCAGACGACCGCTTGGTTTTTGATGCGCAAACAAACCAAGGTGCCCGCGTTTTGGCCGTACTGCCTTTAGCCGCCGATAAAATTTCAGCGGCTGGCAATCCGGGCGTTTTAGTTAGCGGAGGCCACTGGGGCGTTTTCTTTGCCAACGGCGAAAGAGACTTAAACACTTCTACCGACGATCCGCTAGACGCTACGGATTGGGGCATTTCGGTTTTCCCTTCCCCTTTTCAACAGCAGTTAATACTGCGAATGGAGCCTAGGGAAACCCAGCTGACCCATTGCCAATTATTTGATCTTACCGGCCGCCAGCTGGGTAGTTGGTATCGGCCTATTGGTAGCACTGAATGGACAATCCCTACGGCTCATCTACCAAGGGGAACCTATTTGCTTCACTTACATGGGGCAGCAGGACGATATGTACAAAAGGTGGTAAAACAATAAGGCTTCTCCTAGTGCCTCCGCTATCTTACTCAGGGCGAAGCGTCCAGAACATCGTCAGCTCAATATACTCCTCGGGGGCTAAGGTTTTGAAATTACTACAGCTGTGGAGCGTGGCAAATTGGTCGTCAACCGCTAGCCCTATAGCCACGGGAGCCATTGGGCCTGGCCTTACTCCCACTTGCTCTGGGCTCGGTATATGAGGGTCGCTAATAGTACTTTTGTTGGCTGGCGGCCATACGGATGTTCCAACAGGAGCAAGGGTAGTTGGTAAGCGCCAGGACTTACTAAAGACTAAGCCATTGCAGGCGTAGTGCAAACCAAAATAGGGTGCGTCACTAGGAGCTGGATAGAAAAAAAGCTGCTGCCCATCGGGTTGCCGATTGTCTAAGGTCAGTTCCAAGCTCTGGCCGTTGCTGTCGATTAAAATGGGTGCATTTTCAGCCGCTAGCGTCCAATGCCCTCCTTTGGGCAACACTATCTTGCCTTGGTAAGGGAGGCGCGTATTTTCTAGTAAATAGACGGATTGAGAGGATTGCCCGCGGTTGTAAAGGCGGTAGCGTAGGGTAGCCACATGCCCCCAGCGCTCGTCTTCCGCTAAACGGATGTTTTTCACCAGCTGTAGGCCACTTTGAGGATCTACATCACTCATTAGCGTAATTTTTTGCGCTTCTTTAGCCGTAACTGTGTAAGCCCGACGGTTGAAAATAGCTTGCTCCCCTTCCGCCTCACTGCCTAAGCTGATCGTACTGCCCCACTGCCCATGGATGGTGTCCATAGCAGCCTGTAAAATCTCCTTACCCTCGTAAGTGAAAGAAGTAATACGACCACCAATAAGTGTATCTACCCACAATGCAAGCGGCCCACTTTGTAGGCTGTAGTTGTGGAGTCGATTTTCATCAACAGTTGCTATTGGCTGCTGCTGGCAGCTTAATAAATAGCAAGTACTAGATAGCAGCCCCCCCAGCAAGAGGCTAAAGAACAAAGATCGTGACATAGCTTATTGAATCTGCTGCAAGATAGATAAATCTTACGGATCGTTCATTCATATAGTTGATTGAATACAAATGCTACCCAGTTTGCCCAATTTTAAGCCGAGCACAGCAAAAACTGAACAGAAAATACAAAAAAAAAGTTAAAAAATTGGTATTTGTCGGATAGAATACCTAAATTGCATCTTATTTAGGTATTTTTTGCTTTTTATGAAGCTTAAAAGTCGGAGAGGGAAAATATTCTACGTTTCATTCAAAAACCATTCTATGAATTCATTTTTACGATACACTTTTTGCAGTTGGCTGCTCGTGGCAGCGACGGCACTCGTAGCACAACCCGCTAATGATAACTGCGCCGATGCTATACCTACTGGGAATGTAATCGATTTCGCGTTCAGCACGATAGGTGCTACTACTGATGGGAATGCCCACTCGGCTGAGTGTGTAGGCGGCACTTCTGATTCACTCTACAACGATATTTGGTATCTCTACACCCCCGATTTCACGGGCGAAGCGGAATTTTCTACTTGTGGCACTGCCGACTTCGATACGAATATTGCTATTTATGCCCCCGGGTCGGCTTGCCCTCCTACGGTGGATGATTTGATCGTATGTAGTGAAGATGCTCCTGGCTGCTCAGGCTTCACTTCTCGAACCATCTGGCAGGTAGAAGCGGGCATGACCTACGTCGTCAGAATCGGCGGATGGGGGCGCAACGAAGGCGGTGAGTTTGGTAGCGGTACCTTCACAGCCGGAGCTTATAGCCCAGCTACAGAACCTGAAAATAATGCTTGTGAGAATGCCATTGCAATTGGTAATGTCACAGATTTTGACTTTACAACGGTGGGCGCTACTACGGACGGTAGTGCGCATTCAGCGGCTTGCTTAGGGGGTTCTAGTGATTCGTTGTATAATGATATTTGGTATCTCTACACACCTGATTTCACCGGACAAGCGGAAGTTTCTACCTGCGGAACGGCTGATTACGACACCAACATCGCGATCTATGCGCCAGGCTCGGCTTGCCCACCCACTGCCGAGGATTTGCTTTCTTGTAGTGAGGACGCCGCCGGCTGCGCTGGTTTCACCTCCAGAGCAGTCTGGAACGCGGAGGCTGGCATGACCTACATCGTTCGCATTGGTGGTTGGGGACGCAACGAAGGCGGGGAGTTCGGAACGGGCACTTTCACCGCAGGGCCTTTTGTACCCATCGACGGTCCTGAAAACGATGAGTGTAGCAACGCCATTGAACTATTCCTAGGCGAAGACGGCTCTGTGGAAGTTAGTTTCAATACCACCGGTGCCACCACCAGTGAGCCCATTCATACGGAAGTGGATGCGCCAGGCTGTTTAGCCCCCAACGAACCGGTACCTTACAACGATATCTGGTATAGCTATACCGCTACTTTCACCGGTTATTTGGAATACGACAACTGCGGGCGAGCAAGTTTCGACTCTAAAATCGCCGTCTATGGGCCGGATCAAGCCTGCCCGCCTAGTACCGATGCCTTAGTCGCTTGTGGAGACGATGGCTGCCCTGGCTTTACCTCCATCGTTAACTTCCCCGTAGAAGAAGGAAAAACCTATCTGCTTCGTATGGGTGCCTTTTCGGCTAGTGGTGCAGGCCCTGGCTCATTAGTGCTTCGCAGAATACCGCCACCGATTGTGCCCCCCAACGATACTTGCGAGAATGCCGTAGCAGTGCCACTGATCACCGTCCAGCAAGCGGATGATTTTGATGAGGCCTTCCAAGGTTTTACGAATAATGGCTCAGCAGCCACCGGCGCAGTGCCTCCTAGTTGTATCGCCGGCAATG
>DAINNZ010000065.1:17789-19603 GCA_036735605.1 Lewinella sp.
TAGCGATGTATGGTATGCCTTCAACTCCTTAGGAAACACAGAACTCGAGCTTCGCTTCTCCAGGCTAACACCCGGTGCCGAATTTGCCATCGAATTATACGATGCTTGTGGCGTACCGGTAGTAGATGCCCCCGGTTTTTGCTACCATACAGCCGATTCTACCTTCGATTTCTTGACCTTCCAACTAGCTGGCTTTCCTGCAATACCTACCGACTATTTGCTCCGCGTTACCTCTGATCTCACTTTCTTCACCGGTGGTGAATTCTTCTTCCAATTAATTGGGGATGTTACCTCCAGCCTCGAAGAATTGGCACTAGACAACTTTAAATTCTTCCCCAACCCCGCCAACCAGTCGGTAAACGCTCAATTTGAGCTGCGTCAAGCTGGCCAAGCAAGCGTGGAAATACAAGACGCGCTGGGCCGATTCGTACAGAGCCGTTCAATGGGGCGCTTAGAAAGTGGTCGCCAGCAAATTCAGGTAGATGTGAGTGATCTAGCACCGGGCATTTACTTCTTCCGCCTCACCGTAGGCGAAGGGCAACGGAGCTTGAAATTCGTTAAACAATAAGCTCAAATAGCGGCTTTCCAAAGAGCCCCCTTTGCCTCCTTTGTGGCAAAGGGGGCTCTTTTACCGTCTTTTATCGTCTTTTATCGTCTTTTATCGTCTTTTATCGTCTTTTATCGTCTTTTATAGTGCAGCTCGGATGCTGGCACCGTAGCGGTCTGCTAAGATCGCGATCTTTTGTGGGCTCACTTCCTCTAATTCAGGTAGTTGTAGAAGAGGGGCTACACCACTTATCTTTTCGATGATTGCTATATTGTCCCGATAATTTTGGCCGCTATAAATCAGGCCTGCTAGCGGAATGTTGGCAGCCCGAATAGCGGCAATACTCAATAAGGTATGGTTGATGCTCCCTAAATAGTTTCGAGCCACTAGTAGCACCGGAATGTTGAGCCATTGGATTAGATCCAACATCGTTTGGCTTTCATTGATCGGCACCAATAAACCACCCGCGCCCTCCACAATCAGCGGCCGATCGGTAGCAGGTAAACTAAAATGCTGGACTTGCACCGGCTGCTGAACATTAGCGTTGTCCGGCAGGTCATCAAACGGCTGCAAGCGGCCAATTTTGTGCTGTACTTCGTTGAAAAGCCTCGCCGTAGCACCACTGCGTCTGCGTTTTTCGCCTTGATCAGAACAAAATTCTGCACGCTCTCGCTCGTTCATGGCCTGCTGAACAACGCTATTATTTTTTGACGTATGGCCAGCGCTCTTATCAAATTGTTGGCTGTCGCTTCGCTCGCGGGGGCAAGGGTTTTCTTGTAGCGAAGCGTAGTGCGGGCTAGCGGCCACCGAAAAACGAAATGCCTCCGGATGAACCTGTTCCGCTTGGCGGCTAGCCCATAAGGCTACCTTGGCACTATCCGAAAAATCGAGCTCACCTGCTTGAATGGGCTTCCAATAGTCGGCATCCAAACTACGGCAGAGGAAAGCACTGACTACGGTCTTGCCTACCTCTGTGCCGATGCCACTCACAAAATATGCTTTTTTCATTTATCTTCAGTTGTTGAGGATACTTTTAGGCTTGCAAAGATAAGCAGCCAACCGGACTGAACTTACTTTTAGCGCAGTAGCCGTTGCGCCAGAAAGCTACCCTTGCCCCTGCACGAAGTGCCCACCTGTTGAATTGTACGGGCTTTAAACAGCATGAGCCTATGGGCTACAGCCGAAAAAAGGAAGAGTGGCAGCCTTGGCTAAATAAAGATATTGACCACGATAAGATGGGTAAGTGTAAGTGTAAGTGCAAGTGCAA
>DAINNZ010000066.1:0-19314 GCA_036735605.1 Lewinella sp.
TGCGCGCGCATAGCGTGCGTGCGCGTACAAAATTGGCTCACATATCCTCTAATAACTATTCTTTCCATTCCCGATTTTTTCTTAATCTTGTGATCTCCTTCCTCGTGGCTGAAATCTTAAGGGGGTCTTAAGGGAGTACTTGGTTGAGGATGATAAAAATAACACTATGTACACGAAGCGGAACTATAGCTTTTGGATGACCTTAAACTGGTCGAAATGGCCCATGATTTATGGAGGCCTGTATGCGGCGGCTATAACAGTGGCCTTCTACTTTTTGAAACGATACCAGGGAGTCGATATCTCGCTTCCTTGGCAACCTATTTCGGTACTAGGCATCGCCGTGGCTTTCTATTTGGGTTTTAAGAACAATAGTAGTTACGATCGTACTTGGGAGGCTCGGAAGATATGGGGCAGTATTGTGAACAATTCTCGTTCCTTTGGCGCAGCGGTTTGCACCTTTGTGCAGGGCGCTGGGGCAGAAGAGATAAAACGTGACTTACTGTATCGGCATATTGCCTGGCTAACAGCTTTACGGCATCAGTTGCGCTTGGCTAGGGAATGGGAGCATACCGAAGATCGTCTTAGGGAGCGTTATCTCCCCACCGTCTGTTCGGCTTATACGAGTCGCTTAGAAGAGGAATTAAGTACTTACCTACGGGCAGAAGAGATTACGAGCTATGAAGGAAAGGCGAATATGGCCACTCAATTGCTACGCCGGCAATCAGAGGAATTACAAGCTTTGCGCGACCGGAACTTTTTTGAAGACTTTAGGCACATGGAGTTTCATCACCTCATCACGGCCTTTTATGAAGATCAAGGAAAGAGTGAACGGATTAAAAACTTCCCCTTTCCTAGGCAGTATGCTTCAGTAGCACTTTGGCAATCGTTCATTTTCGCAGCACTCATTCCTTTTGGGATGTTAGGCGTTTTTAGCGGCTTAGAAAGCGGGCGTTTCTGGTTGACGATTCCTTTCTCTGCTTTGGTGATTTGGGTTTTTTTCTTGATGGAAAAAATTGGCGACTACAGCGAGAACCCCTTTGAGGGCAGCTATAACGATGTGCCCATTACTGCCATTTCGCGAGGTATTGAAATCGATCTGCGGGAAATGATCCAAGATGCGAATATTCCACCGCCAATTGCTAGCGAAAATGGCTTTTTGATGTAAGCACCTTAGGTATCGCCTTGTAGCAGTGCGTCAGCAATCAATCGGTTGTCACTCAGTCGAGGGACTTTGTTTTGGCCGCCCAGTTTCCCCTGTCTTTTCATATAATCTCGGAAGCTGTTGGAGGGTAGGCACCTAAGTACGAGTGGGCGTAGGATGCGGCCTTCGATTAGGTCTTTGTAGTAAGTGTTTTGTGCTACCATTGCTTCATCGAGGGCTGCGGCGAAGCCTAGTAGGTCTTGGGGTGGCCGACTGAACTCCACGAGCCACTCGTGATAGGGTAGGCTACCATCGGTAGGGGTCACTTGTGGAGCCACAGTAAACTCTACTACTTCGGCACCGAAGGAAGGTGCTACTGCTTGCATCGCGTACTCTACTTCTTTGCCAATTACGTGCTCACCGAAAGCTGAAATGAAATGTTTGATGCGGCCAGTTACCTTGATTCGGTAGGGTTGGAGGCTCACGAACTCAACCGTATCCCCGATGTTGTAGCCCCAGAGCCCTGCGTTGGAGTTGAGAATAAGGGCATAATTTACCCCTAGCGACACTTGCCCCAGCGTCAGCCGTCTTAAAGAGGGAGAAAATATTTCTTCCACTGCCACAAACTCAAAGAAGATACCAGAGGAAGTGTTAAGCAAAAGCCCTGGCGAATGCTGGCTATCCTGATAAGCAATGAAACCTTCACTGGCGGGATAGACCTCTACGCTGGGAATAGACCGCCCTGCGAGGCGTTCTAAGCTAGCTCGGTAAGGCTCGAAATTGACACCGCCATACACGAAAATTTCAAAGCGGGGCAGTACCGCTAAGACGCTTTTTTTACCGCTGCGAGCCAGTAGCCGCTCGTAGTACATTTGTACCCAAGGTGGGATGCCAGAGATTAAGCGCAGATCGGCTGCTAGCGTCTCATCCACGATACGCTCCACTTTTTCTTCCCAATCTTCGATACAATTGACGGTGTAGGAGGGAAGCTGGCTACCTTTCAGCCAAGCGGGCACTAGGTGGTTGGAGATGCCCGATAGGCGGCCGGTTTTTATCCCGTTTACCTCCTCTAGCTCAGGGCTACCACTAAGGAATATTTGCTTACCATCGATCCAAGAAGCATGGCCTGTTTCGGCCACATAACAAAAGAGGGCATCGCGAGCAGAATTAAAATGATTGGGGATGCTTTCTTTCGTGATTGGGATGTATTTCACACCGGAAGTGGTACCGCTTGTTTTGGCAAAATAGCGAGGCCGGCCTGGCCAGAGGACGTCTGCTTTACCTGCTACAACGGTATCAATGTATGGCCTGAGCGCCTCGTAATCGCGCAAGGGTACGCGCTGCGCAAAGTCGGCATAGGTGCGAATATCCGCAAATTGATGGTCTTTGCCAAAGGCTGTGTTAGCAGCTTGGCGAATAATCGTTTGGAAGATTGTATGCTGCTCTTCTACGGCACGGGCTGCCTTTCTTTTTACCTTGGCAGCAATGAAGTGAGCGATAGGGCGAAGGAGCAAAGACTTAATGGGCATGGCAAAGGCGGTCAGTTGAGCCTCCCGTTAGCGGGTTGATGCAAGTGAACAATACGGCTTAGTTCGTTTAGTTAGGTATGCGCAGTTCATAGGTTTTTCCAGCGCTAACGGTCAGCTTGTCGGCGATTAGCCAAGGGTTGTAGCGTTTGAGCTGTCGGTAGCTGATCCCTTGCTCTTTGGCATAGCTGGCGAGATTGCTAATACTGCTGCGAATGCTAATACTGCGATAATTATCCAGAGGGGCGTATTGTTCCTCGGCTTCTACATAAAAACCAAAATCGCGCGGTGCTTGTAGAATGCTCTTGATCGCTACAATACGGAAGAGGTACTGCATCGTTTCTTGATTGATGTTGAAGTCGGCATAGTCTTCGGCTTGTTGTTCGCGTAAGAATTTTCTAACGTTCCCTTCGCCCATATTGTAGGCCGCAGCGGCTAAATGCCAATTGCCAAATTGGCGGTGGTAATCGCGCAGTAGGCTGCAAGCGGCGCGGGTGGCTTTTTCCAGATGGTTACGCTCATCTACCTCAATGCCTACTTCTAGTCCGTAGGCTTTTCCTACGGCAGGCATGAACTGCCAATAGCCTTTTGCCCCAGCAGGGCTGCTAGCCGGTTCAAGTGCGCTTTCCGCCACGGCTAAGTATTTGAGGTCGTCTGGCATTCCTTCTTCGGCCAAAATTCGTTCGATGGTAGGAAAAAAACGAGCCGAACGTTTAATGAGCAGTAAGGCATTACTCTGGAAATAGACATTGCGCAGCAACTCGCGTTCTAGGCGCTCTCGTACGTCTTCATTATCCATGTTCAGTGCCTCGCCCGCAAAGTCGTAAGCATCCGCTAGTTGAGGAGGTTTAACGATCTGAGGGAGCAAGCGTTCGGTTGCCGCAGCGGAGGACGTGGCTGAAACGGCGGCTTCAGTCGGATGATTACTCAATAGCAAAAAGAGCGTTACCATCGTGGCGATACCTAAAGAAAAGCCGAAAATCGTTTGACGCATAGTAGAAAAAACTAGTTTCAACAGCAAATGTAGGTAAAATTTAGCGCCTAACCAATTCGGCTCCTTACTTCCCTACTTTGCATCACTTATTCACCATGAGCAAAGAGCCATCACCGTAGCTTAGAAAACGATAGTCTTTTGCTAGTGCATGTTCGTAGATTTGGCGCCAATCGTTGCCCGTTATAGCGGCTACGATGAGTAAAAGCGTTGAATTAGGCTGGTGGAAATTGGTGATGAGGCCATCTATCATCCTAGGCCGACTGCTAGGACTAATCATAAGCCGTGTACTGCCTTGTAGCGTGGAATGCCCCTGCCTTAATAAATGGTCTAAAACAGCCTGTATGGCAGCTAGCGGACTAGCTGTGTGCGTGTGCTCCTGCGCTACCCACTGCGGAATGTCCACCGGTAGTTTCGCTAGGCTGGTTTTTTCTTGTAGTAGCAAAGAACCTAGATAATATAAACTTTCCAAACAACGCGTAGTGGTGGTGCCAACAGTGATGATAGGGCTACCCGATTGCAGCTGTGCAACCAAGCGGCGTAGGAAAAGTCGGCCTACTTCAAAGAATTCAGCATGCATTTCGTGTCCGCCGATAGTGGGCGCACTCACTGGCTTGAAGGTGCCAGCACCCACATGGAGGATGATTTCCGACCAATTCATATTTTGTTGCCGCAGCCGATCCAACAGCGCTTGGCTCAAGTGCAGCCCCGCAGTGGGGGCAGCTACCGAACCCGCCGTTTGAGCAAATACGGTTTGGTAACGCTCTCGATCGCTAGCCTCAGCCGCTCTACCTAGATAGGGCGGTAGCGGAATTTGCCCAGCGGCATCTAGCAGTTCCCCAAAACTGACTTGCGTGTTTTCCCAACTGAATTCAATCGAATAGGCGTCTTCGATGGCTTCCAATCGGTGTAGGTGCAGCTTTATGACTCCCTCCCCCAACGGCACTTCCAGCTCGGCTATCCCTTCCTTCCATCGGCGGTTTCCACCCACTAAACACTTCCAAACCACCCTGGTAGTAGCTGAAAAGGCAAGCTGATAATCGGCTGGTGAGAGCGGGTCTAAACAAAATACCTCAAGGGGCTTGCCGCTAGGCGTGAGTAGCTGTAAGCGCGCGTGAATCACCTTCGTCGCATTCCCTATTAGTAGGGTCGCTGCTGGCAATAAAGCAGGTAAATCTGTAAAGTGATAATCTGCAATTTGCCCATTTTGATAGTGTAAAAGCTTGGCTTGCTCCCGCACGGCCAGCGGGTAGCGGGCAATGCGCTCGTCGGGCAAATCGTAAGAAAAACTAGCTATGTTTAATAACTTATCAGACATTTTAATACGGTAAAATTAGGCGCAAAGATAAGCTGATAGAACTAAAAGAAGGTGTTCGTAATTCGCAAGCGGCTTTACTTTACGGAGCCTACCTACCCTACAACGATCGCTTTGGGCAAAGATTGATCGTGTTTTTATGGATCACATTTACTCGGTGGGTCATGAACGAGTCACCACGTGGCAGCGGTGAAGCCAAAGCTTAGCTTAGTTTGTGCTACGATGAGGCTTTTTTGACGAAGTGCAGCACAAAATTCGCCGCTTACAGCCATTTGATGACCTAACGAACAGTCTATTCAATGGCAAAATTGCAGGGGCAAAGGTTTTGCTAGGCGCAACTGTTCACGTATTTTGTCAAAAAGGAGCACTTCTTACTGCCGAACAAGCTTAGTTCTATCGAGCCAAATCGAATGGCTACTGCCTGATAGTTAGGAGCCAAACGGGGCTATATCCAACGAGGTTGTAAATTTTTAGCAGGAAACTGTATCTTTGCTGCCAGAAAAGAGAAGCAAGACTATTTATTATGACGAACAAAAAAACAGGTTTAAACCCTAACCGTGTAGCTTTTGCGATCCTTTCTTTAGGTATGCTTATTTTCTTAATTTGGGCAGCTCGGCAGTGTGGCGATAACGACCGGCAGTATGCTATGATCGCAGAGCAAAAAGCGCGGCAGCATTATTTAGATAGTTTACAGCAGGCGGAAGATTCCTTAGCTATCTTAACAGCAGCACAGGCAGAGGCCACAGCCCGTGCAGCGGCTATTGCCAGAGCCGCTATTCAACCCTTACCAGGGGATAGCGTTGTATCGGTGGTAGTACCACAGCTTATTCAAGAAAAAGTAACGCAACTATATGTTACCTTTGACGGTCTAAATGTTCGGTCTGGGCCAGGTCTAAATTTCGGAAAAGTGGCTCGGCTTAAGCTTTACGACGAGGTAATATTTTTGAATGAAACAACCGATTCTTCTTACCAAATTAACCTAGGCCAAATCACACCAAATGAGCCTTGGGTGAAAATCAAAACGCTTGATAATAAACAGGGCTGGGTATATGGCGCAGGCGTATCCTATTATAAAAAGCGCTTGGAGGGCGTAGAAAACTAAGAAAAGCAGTATGAAGCTACTCAACACGAGTTTACGAGCCGCATCCATCGCCGAGCAACTCGGTGGGCAACTCATCGGCGATGGTGAAGTTATGGTGACAGGGCTAAATGAAATCCATCACGTAGTACCGGGCGATCTCTGTTTTGTAGATCATCCTAAATACTATGATAAGACGATTGGCTCGGAGGCATCGGTGATTTTGATCGACCGTATCTATGACTGCCCAGCGGGTAAAGCTTTAATCGTGACGCCATCGCCTTTTGCTGCCTACAGCCAGTTGGCCGCTAGTTTGGTTGGGCTACCTGTACTGTCTTTTGCTACCGCAGCGGATTTCCCCGCTAGCCGAAATTTACTTATCGGACAAGGCACTTCCATCGCAGCAGGCGTAGTCATTGGGCAAGACGTCCAGATTGGTAAAGACTGCCGCATTGAAGCAGGCGTAGTAATTGGCGACCGAACCATCATCGGCGACCGTGTACACATACAGGCTGCTTGTGTACTGGGAGGGGATGCCTTTTATTACAAGCGCACGGAGGCTGGTTACGAGCCTTTCATCAGTATCGGTCGAGTGGTGATTGAAGAGGGTGTGAGTCTTGGTCCTAGCTGTACCATCGCCAGAGGTGTTTCTTCCGACACGAGGATAGGCGCAGGTAGTAAATTAGATGCTCAAGTGCAAATCGGCCATGATTGTAAAATTGGCCGCCACTGTTTATTAGCCGCTCAGGTGGGCATCGCAGGTAACACGCAGCTAGGCGATTGGGTTATTATGCAAGGGCAGGTAGGGGTGGCTCAAAACCTACTCATCGGCGATGGAGCCGTAGTGCTGGCTAAAAGTGGGGTGAGCAAAAGCCTAGAAGGTGGCAAACAATACTTTGGCTATCCAGCGCAGGAAGCGCGTAGTGCCTTTCAAGATTTAGCCGCCTTGCGGCAGATGCGCAGGAAGGGATCCGCTTAGTATAGGCACGTCGGAGAGGGGGGGAGGTAAAAGAGTCGGCTAGTTGACCAAATTTTTGCTTGCTATTAGGTACTTACTAGAATGTTTGTATATTTGTCCGTTAAAAGAACATTCGTTCATTTTCCAAATTCAACCACATCCTTAATTTATGAAGCAGTTTTATCTACTACTTAGTATGTTGTTCCTATCCCTAAGCGTCTCCGCTCAGGTGGTCTATGTGAACACTGCGGCTACCGGCAGCAATGACGGTACTTCTTGGGCAAATGCCTTTACCGACCTTACCGCTGCACTCGATGCCGCTAGTAATGGCGATGCTATCTGGATCGCAGCAGGTGTTTACACACCAGTCGCTGATTCTTCTTTTGTTGTGACCAAAGAACTTACCCTTATCGGTGGTTTTAACGGCACAGAAACCTCCGCAGACCAAGCGGATCTTGTAAACAATTTCACCCTTTTGTCGGGTGATATTGCCGGCGACGATGATCCCGCCGATATTCAGGTTAACCGCGCGGATAACGTGCGGATTATGAGAATTGATAGCCTTTCAGCGGGCGTTAATATCTCTAATCTAGTTTTTTCGGGCGGCCAAACGGGTATTCGCCCTAGCGATACCTTGTCTATTCGTCCTTTCTCTGGTGGAGCTATCCTATCTGTCTCAGCGGTAAATATCAGCGATTGTTTGTTCGCAAGCAACTTTGGTAACTTCGCTGCGGGTATCGCGCTTTATGATGCAGCAGCTGGTAGCACCATTGAAAATTCTTTATTCACAGCTAACGTATCCACTGGGATCGCAGCCGCTATTGGTATTTTTACCGATGGGGTTAGCATTACCAATTGTGAGGTCGTTCAAAACCTATCCGAACGGGGTGCTATCTATTCTCAAGGCTTCTTAACGGCTATCGATAGCTGTGATGTTAGCGAAAACCAAGCACTCGGCCGTGGCCCAGCCATTTCTCTTGTGTTTGCTACAGGTTCTTCTGTAACGAATACAACGATCCGCAACAACCAAGTCTTAGCGGGCGGTTTAGGTGGCGCACTCTACATCGGTACTACTGCCGATGCTGCTGCCGATGCAAATGATTTCATCGTACACAATTGTATTTTCGAAGGGAACGCTAGTGCTGGCAACTTCGGAGGTGCTATGCTGCTTTTAGATGCTAACGTAACGATCACAGATTGTGAATTCACCTCTAACTCCACGCCTGGTCGGGGGGGGGCTATCTGGGCTACAAATAACGCGGTAGCAGATACCAAAATTCTCGATATTCGCCGCACTACTTTCAACGACAACCAAAACGGAGAAGCTGGCTTAGCGGCCACCATTTATACACAACAGGCTTTTACGTTTGAAATTGATAGCTGCACTTTCCTCGAAAACGGTTCTACGCTTACGGGCAATAGAGGCTCTGCGATTTGTAGCCTAGGAGACTTTACAGCAGGTAGTACGCGCCCACAGGCGATGAATGTTCGCAATTCTGCTTTCATTTTTAACCAAGTGAATAATTTCGGGGGAGCTATTTTTGTACAAACGAACAATCACTTTACCACGCTTAATTTTGATAATGTAGATTTCATCGGCAACGGTTCTGCTACACAGGGTGGAGCGATCATTACGTTACCGAATTGTTTTCTTAACATGAATAACTGCTACTCCGAGTTCAATACTTCTGGTGATGGTGGTGTGATCTTTGCAATAGAAGACGTTACCATCAATAACAGCATCTTCGCTCAGAACTTTGCTTCTACGCAAGGTGGTGTAATGAACATCGCAGATGGTAAAGACCTTACAGTAACAAACAGTGTTTTCTACGGCAACCTACTAACAGCTATGGATGCAGGTGCGGGTGGTGCGATTATCGTAAATGGCGATAGTGCTGCTCAGCAAACGGCTTTGTTAGTCAATAACACCTTCTATGGTAATGCAGCTGGTGCGCTAGGGGATGATGTAGCTATTTTCCGCCCACTTTTTGTAGGACCTGAATCTTTTAGCCGTTTGGTGCTACAAAATAATGCTTTCACTTCCACTACGGGTAACGCAAATGCCTCTATTGAATTGGGCGAACCAGTAATCATTTCCGAAGGCGGTAATTTCTTCGCGCAGGATGTAGCAGATTTTACGCCTTTAGCTACCGATATGGTGGATACTGATATTGACCCCGACGACCTTTTTGTTTCGGTAGATGACCTAGACGAAGCAGACCTTCGTATCAATACAGACCTAGAGGGCAACCCATTGATCGGCAACGGTGTAGCAGGCCCGAATGTTCCTGCTAATGATATTGACGGCAACGCGCGTGGTGCTGCCATCGATATCGGTGCTTATGTATCAGAAGCAGCGCCTGTACTTCCTACAGTGGCAGAGATCATTGCGGCTAGTGAAGTACACAATGCGCTAGAGACAGCATTAAACGGAGCTGGCCTAACGGCTACCTTGAATGGCGAAGGTCCTTTCACGGTCTTTGCTCCTACCGATGCTGCTTTTGCTGCACTTTCGTCTGCTAACTTGAGCTTGCTTGCGGAAGGTAATAATATGACCAATACGCTACTAACGCACGTAATCAGCGGGCTAACACTGAGCACCGACATTACGGATGGTTTAGTAGTGCCAGCTTTAGCACCTAACACCAACTTGAATTTTGGTATCTCTGGTGGCACGGTAACGGTTGCTACCGGTTTCACTTCTGCGGTGGTAACTGTAGCTGATTTACTGGCTTCTAATGGTGTAGTGCACGTAATCGATATGGTATTAATTCCGTTGATCGTGGATGTAAGAGATTTAGATGCTGCTGGTATTGACGTTACTTTCTTCCCGAACCCTGTAAAAGACCAGATGAACGTACAGATCAATGACCTGAACTTGCAGGATATGCGTGTATCTATCATCAATCTAAACGGACAGCGCCTTAACCAATGGACTTTGGGCAATGGTAGCAACTTTATCGACTTCAGCCGCGTGCCTGCCGGTGCTTATACCCTCGAAATTAATATTGATGGTAAGCTGTACAGCAAGCAAGTTGTTAAGCAATAAAAAAGTTCTTCACAGGCCATTTGGCGGTGTGAATATTTAGCTACGGTCGCTAGTTTCTATAAGAAGCTAGCGACCGTTTTTTTTACGATGGCTAAGCATCGGACTAGGGAGTCAGGTATTTTTATTTTTTGGGCAGAATAGTAACTTTTTCTATATCTTTGCGTCATAAAAGCATTGCATTAAGTAATGCACATATCCAATTTAAGGCCTTATGCCACAGCTGGTACGAACCGTTTTTACACGAAGGATTTGCCGCCTGCCAAGTGATCGCAGGCGGAACGTATAGGCGCTAGGAGCGGTGGCTCCTCCTTGCCTGCTTGATAGCATGGCTTTCCTCACACATTTTCTCTTTTCTTAATTTCTCACATCCGTCTTTGGCGGTTTACTCTTTTTGCCTTATGCAAATTACCGTTGAGGTGGCGCACAGCAGCCACGTTGATTACGCCGCTGCTATTTGCCAACTAATGGCTGAATCAGCCAAAGCAAGAGGTACGGGAATTGCTGAACGAAAACCAGCCTATATTCAAGCTAAAATTGAGGAAGGGAAGGCTGTGATTGCCTTTGTAGATGGTGAACTAGCTGGCTTTTGTTATATCGAAACCTGGAGCCACCAACGCTATGTTGCCAACTCTGGCCTTATCGTTAATCCTGCTTTTCGGCGTTTGGGTTTAGCTAAGCGTATCAAGGCAGCCATCTTCCAGCTATCGCAGGAAAGATACCCAGATGCACGCATCTTCGGAATTACTACGAGTTTGCCTGTGATGAAGATTAATAGTGCGCTAGGCTATGAACCCGTTACTTTTAGCGAACTTACACAAGACGACGCTTTCTGGGCAGGCTGTGCTTCTTGCCCAAATTACGACATCCTGATGCGTAACGAGCGCCGGATGTGCCTCTGTACGGCTATGATGGCGCCTAGTGCTAATGAGATGAAAAAAATGGCTTTCGACCTCACGGAAATGATTGTGGAAGGTTAATGTAATTTGGTTTTAAAATACCAATCAATGAAGAAAATAGTATTGGCTTACAGCGGAGGGCTAGATACGTCCTACTGTGTAAAATACCTAAGTGCTGAACTAGGCTACGAGGTACACGCTCTAACCGTGGATACTGGCGGTTTTACTGAGGAAGAGATTGACGCTATGGAAGCTCGCGCGCTACTGCTGGGAGCCGCTAGTTACAAGCGGATGGATGTGACCCAGTCTTTTTACCAAGATTGTATTCGCTTTATGGTTTATGGTAATATGCTTCGCTACCAAACTTACCCCATGTCGGTAAGTGCGGAGCGAATGTTTCAAGCCATTACTACGGCTAAGTACGCTACTGAAATAAGTGCCCAAGCCGTAGCGCACGGTAGCACGGGTGCTGGTAATGACCAAGTACGTTTTGATCTAGCCTTTGAATTGTTAGGGAACCAACTGGAAATTATTACACCTATTCGAGACCAACAACTGAGCCGGCAAGCGGAAATTGAGTATTTAGCGGCTCACGGTGTGGACTGGCCAGAGAAGAAAGGAAAGTATAGCATCAATCAAGGTCTTTGGGGAACTTCCGTAGGCGGCACAGAGACCCTTACTAGCCATTTGCCGCTGCCAGAAGAGGCTTGGCCACAGCCCGTAACGGCTACCGAAGCACAAACGCTAGCACTACATTTTGAACAAGGAGAGTTCATCGGTTTTAACGACCAGCGTTTTACCGATAAGGTGGCTGCCATCAAGGCACTGGAGGCGATTGCAGCACCCTATGGTATCGGTCGGGATATTCATGTGGGCGATACGATCATCGGCATTAAGGGGCGGGTAGGCTTTGCGGCCGCAGCACCTATGCTGATCCTTAAAGCACATCACCTGCTAGAGAAGCACACCCTCGCAAAATGGCAACTTTTTTGGAAAGAACAGCTCGCCAACTGGTATGGCATGATGCTACACGAAGGGCAGTTTCTCGATCCAGTTATGCGCGACATTGAAGCCTTTCTGAGCAGTAGCCAAACAAACGTAAGTGGTACAGTAGGCGTAGATATTTTCCCGCACCGCTTTGCACTCAGAGGCGTACAATCTGCCTACGATCTCTTAGGTGCCGGCTTCGGTGCCTATGGCGAAAAGAACGAAGGCTGGAGTGGCGAAGACGTCAAAGGCTTCACCAAAGTGCTTAGCATCGCAGGCAAAATTCGTAAAAGTGTAGCAGAATGAGCCCAAATGGAAAATGGCGTGTAGGTATCATTGGTGGAGGCGGCTATACCGCAGGGGAATTGTTGCGCTTACTACTTCACCACCCCGCCGTAGAAATCACTTATGTAGTGAGTGCAAGCCAAGTGGGGAAATATATCCATAGTGTACATGACGATCTAATGGGGAGCACCCAGCTTCGTTTCGTGGCTCGGCCTGCAGAAGCAGAGGTGGTTTTTCTCTGTATGGGACACGGCAAATCGGTGGACTGGATGCAAGAAAACGCCCCGCATCCGGCAACCTTGATTATTGATTTGAGTACCGACTTTAGACTAGCTACCGATTGGGTCTATGGTTTGCCAGAATTAAATAGGGAGCAGTTGCGCGGCGCGAAGCGTATTGCTAATCCGGGCTGTTTTGCTACGGCACTACAGCTAGCGGCTTTACCTTTAGTGGCTGCTGGATTAGCGGGGGATAGTCTTCATATCCATGCCATAACCGGTAGTACCGGAGCTGGGCAGCAACCTAGCGAAACCACACATTTTAGTTGGCGGAGCAATAACATTTCCATCTACAAACCTTTCCAGCACCAGCATGAGGCGGAAACCTATCGAAGCCTATCGGCGGTTGTGAGCGGAGGCCAGCAGCTACCACGCTTGCATTTTTTGCCGCTACGCGGCGATTTTGCACGGGGTATTTATGCTAGTCTGTATTCCAACACAGCGGCTACGGAGGCAACTTTGCGAGCGGTATATCGCGATTATTACGCGGGGCATCCTTTCACGCATTTAAGCGATCGCAACCCACACCTCAAGCAGGTGGTAAATACGAACAAAGGCCTTGTTTTTGTGGAAAAACTACACGATCAAGTTCTGGTGGTGAGTATGATCGATAATTTACTAAAAGGAGCTTCTGGCCAAGCGGTGCAGAATATGAATATTGCCCTAGGTTTGGAAGAAAGTATGGGCTTACAATTGAAAGCAACGGCTTTTTAATTGACTTGTTCGGCGGGTCATACAGCGGATGCTTTTCTGGCTTTTGCCAAGCAATCTTGATTGATCGAGTAAGCACTTGCGCTAAAAAACAAGCCTTGCCCCTGCCTTGGCCAAAAAAAAGGTCTAGTCATTACGTCCGTAAAAAAGAAAATAGATATGGAATTATTTGATGTGTATGCCTTGTATGATTTGCTGCCAACGCATGCGAAGGGGCAGTATGTTTACACGGCGGAAGGCCAAGAAATTCTTGATTTTTATGGCGGGCACGCTGTGATCAGTATAGGGCATAGCCATCCACATTACGTGAAAATGCTGCAAGAGCAGGTGGCGAAGCTCGGTTTTTACAGCAATAGCGTACAAAACCCTTTACAGCAGGAACTGGCGCAAAAATTAGGGGCACTTTCGGGCTTAGATGAATACCGTCTTTTCCTTTGTAATAGCGGAGCGGAGGCGAATGAAAATGCCCTTAAATTAGCTAGCTTTCATACGGGCCGCAGCGGTATAATTGCTTTCAAGAATGCCTTTCACGGGCGCACCTCAGCAGCGGTGAATGCTACGGATAGCGAGAAGATCAAAGCACCTATCAACAGGCAGTATCCGGTTACTTTTGTGCCTTTAAACGACCTAGCAGCCACAGAAGCAGCCTTGGCAAAAGGAGATATTGCTGCCGTCATTGTGGAAGGAATTCAAGGTATTGGAGGTGTTTATGTGCCAGATGCCGCTTTCTTAGAGGCGCTTGCGCCCCTTTGTAAAGCGCAGGGGGCTTTGCTGATTTTAGACGAGATTCAATCGGGTTATGGCCGTAGTGGCCGGTTTTTTGCTTTTCAGCACAGTCGGGTGGAGCCGGATATTGTATCGGTTGCGAAGGGTATGGGGAATGGTTTTCCGATTGGGGGAATTCTGATTCATCCGCATTTGGAAGCCAAGATGGGTATGTTAGGAACCACCTTCGGGGGGAATCATTTAGCTTGTGCAGCGGGTATTGCGGTACTAGATGTGTTGGAAGCAGAGGGGCTTGTGGAGCAGGCCGCCAAGCTAGGCGCGGTGCTAATAGAGCGGCTAAAAGCTAGCCAGTTATTCCGAGAGGTAAGAGGCAAAGGGCTAATGATTGGTTTACAAATGGAGGTACCTACGGCTCCCTTACGCAAGGAATTATTGTTTAAACATCACATTTTTACGGGGTCGGCATCTGATCCTACTACCATTCGGCTGTTGCCTCCCCTGAGCATAGATGAATCGGCTATTGATCGGTTATTGGAGGCTTTAGCGGCTGTTTGCAAGCCCGTTGTTAACCTAAAAGAGTAAAGAAAGAATGGAAAATTTTATAGCTGCTCCAGATGCGAAAACCATCAATTTTATGGTGGAACGTGGTATTCACTTGAAGAGCAACCCGCTGGAGTTTGAGAAACACGCAGATGGCAAAACGCTTGTCAATCTGTTTTTCAATCCTAGTTTACGCACGCGTATCAGTACGGAGAAAGCGGGGAAGGGCATGTTTATGGATGTTATCACGATGGATGCTGCGGGCGGTTGGAAGATAGAATTTGAAGACGGTCGCGTAATGGATGGCGATACGGCAGAGCATATCCGAGAAGCTGCCGGGGTGCTAAGTCAATATGCCGATATTTTAGGCGTCCGCTCTTTCCCTGGCTTAGTAGATCGGGAAGCCGACTACGCAGACCGCGTAATTAACGCCTTTGTGAAACATGCTACGGTGCCGGTATTGAGCTTAGAATCGGCCATTCGCCATCCTTTACAAAGTTTGGCAGATGCGATGACCATTCGGGAGCATAGCTATCGGCCTCGCCCCAAAGTGGTACTTACTTGGGCGCCCCATCCCAAAGCACTACCACAGGCTGTGGCCAACAGCTTCGCGGAGTGGATGCGCGCTTGGGGGCAAGTAGATTTGGTGATCGCTAACCCAGCAGGGATGGATTTAGCGCCCGAATTTACCGAAGGGATTGAGGTGGTGCACGACCAGGATACGGCACTTAAAGGAGCGGATTTTGTATATGCCAAAAACTGGTCGTCTTACCAAAACTATGGTCAAATACACCAAGCACCTGATTGGCAAGTAACGGCGCAAAAAATGGCACTCACCAACCAAGCCAAATTCATGCACTGCCTTCCCGTTCGCCGGAACGTGGTTGTAGCGGATGACGTACTGGATGGGCCCAACTCCTTGGTACTTGAGCAGGCCAACAACCGAACCTTTGCAGCCTCGGTTGCCTTGCAGCATCTGCTAGGGCATTACCCTAGTTAGCAGGTGGCGTATGGTAGTTGGCGGAGACTAGGTTGGAATGGCTAAACCGTTGCTAGATCGCGCACAAAAGGTGCATAGCCAGCGGCTTTAAGGCTACCCTCCAACTGCCGGGCTTGATCAGGTGTAGCAAAGGCTCCTAAGATGACGCGATAGGCAATCGAGCCGTTTACGCTAGCTATGCTCACTACTACAGGCTGCCTAAATACCCGTTCTAATTTTTCTGCTTCTTGCAGTACGCCGGCAAAGTCGCGGAAGACATTTACCTGCAAACCGAATCCTCTTTTTTCCTGGTTCTGCACAGAGAAACGGAATAGACCGGTGCCCGTAGTGATCGCTCCTCCCGCAGGACGAGCCGGCGGCACCGGACTCGGCGTGGAGGGCTGGCTCGGCGGCGTAGGCTGGCTCGGCGGCGTAGGCTGGCTCGGCGGGGCCGTTACCACGGGTGGTGGGCTGCTGGGCGGGGCCGGCGTGGTAGGGGGCCAAGGGCTAGCAGGGGGTGCTGGTGCCGGCGTAGGTACACTCGGGCTCGTACCTCCCACTAAACGGAGTGCCTCTGCAACCGCTTTCTCTGCATTAACGCGGCCATAGCCGTATTTGATACTATGGCCTCGGCTATCGTAATCGCTGGCGAAGCCAATTTTATCTGCTGTTTTTTCTAAAATAGATTTTACTTGCGCACTAGTTAAATTCGGATTAGCACTCAGCATCAGGGCGCAAATACCCGCCACAAGTGGGGTTGCGCTACTAGTACCACCAAAGTGTTTGTAGTAGGGGCTGCGGTTACGACCGTCCACGTAGAAGCCATTATTGCCGCCCATACCAGGGTCCCAGCTAGCGCGGGCAGCTAAAATGGGCCAACCACCGTCGCTAGGCGCTACCACGCTCAGCTCCGGCCCGCGGTTGCTATAAAAAGCATGGGTATCGTTGCTCGTAGAAGCACCTACTGTAATTACGCCAGGTATTGTGCCGTAATAGTTGATCAAATTAACGTTCTCATTGCCTGCGGCAAAAAGCACTACGCAGCCTTTCCCGCCTCGGCCTTGTGTGATAGCTTTTCGGATAGCTGCTTGCACCAGATTACTAGGCCGATATTGTGCCTGTATGGTGCCCCAACTACAAGAAATCACATCCGCACCGGCTTGAATACAATGATTGAAAGTCCGTTCCGTGAGGTAATCGCTAAAAGTTAAGCCATGTACAGGGATGAGCTTCGCATTCGGAGCCGCGCCTACAATACCGCTGCCATTAGCGGCTGCTACGGCTACGCTAGCACAAGGCGTAGCATGCGTGCCATGCCGAGCACCTACGGGCACAAAAGATTCGTTTGTGAGTACATTGAGCGGGCTCAAAGCTTTGCCTTTTAGGTCGGGGTGGTTGAGGTCGAAGCCATTATCTACCACCGCCACTTTGATAGCCGTTGAACCTAGGCTGCCTAAGCGTTGCCATGCCTTTACTACCCGCGCATCCGCACCGGGTTTAGTCGCAAAATTCGCATCCGCAATACGGCCGGTGTTCTGTAGATGCCATTGGTCGCGTAAGAAACCATCTTGCGGCAAGGAAAAATATTGATCGAGCGGAATATCCAAATCGGGCCGCGCTTCCACAACCATACTCAAGCGGCTCATTTCATTGGCTGCCTTGAGGGGGTTCGGACTAGCCTTGGTCACTTGGCAAACAACTAGGTTGCCTTCCCGCTCTTCTAACGTCTGTAGATGATAAGCATCCAAGACCGTTTGTCGTTCCGCTTGGTCGGTGGCCGGATCAAAGGTGACGTAGATAATACCCGTAGGAACTACTGGCCGGTTGTCGCCTTTGATAAAGTAAATATGTGTGCCCACTTCTACGCCATCCAGCGCGCGAACCTGATCGAGCGCATCATCTACACTGCCTTTGTCGTTCAGCGTCACAATCTCAAAACCACCTAGGTTCGGAATTACCTGAGAGGCTATTTCCTCCGGCTGGCTCGCTTCATCCGTCTTGAGGCCTACTAAACGATTCGATTTTTGTAGAATCAACTCGCCATTCGCACCGCTTATCTTTATGTCTTTCATACAGCGTAGGTATCTTATCGGCAGTCTATCTGATAACTACCACCAATCGGAGGCGTAAGTTAGTGATTTCTTTTTAAACAATACGAAAGCGATCCTTGCTATTGCACTTTTTACACACTTTTACATAGCTAGTTTTTTTATTTTGCCCCTAGGGCAGGGGCAAGGGTTCGCTTTATAGCGCAAGTGTTTTTAGAATAATCCACCTTCGTACCTTTAGCTACACGACGGCGACTAAAACAAGAATCGGAAAGAGTAGGGAGTATCCTTGAATCGATTGCAACTGCCAATGTGGCGCCGCCTTGACTGCTAAGCATTAAGGAAACGGCTTGAACGACTGCCAAACTGACCTATTTGCAGTGGCACTTAAGTTCCTGCAAAATATCTTCTTGCTCTTTTACTAGCTCTTGCGCAATGCTTTGTAGTTGCTCATGATAGTGACTGAGTGCCTTGATGTCGGGGTGCTGTAAATCGAGACTATCCAATTTGTAATTGTAAATATTTTTGACACTATCCAGCACGCTTTTGATACTATCCAGCTTGGCTAAACGGCTTTCAATGCAGCGTTTTCCACTGTGCTGCTGCTCCGAGAAGGCTTTGAGTGCCTGGTCTAGTTGGCTGGGCTGAGAAAGGTCTAAGCGTACGATATCGTGGCTCGTTACGCCAACTAGCTTGCTGATTTGTAGTAGCTTACAAAGTTTAGGCTCTGCTGTTCCTGCTTCATAAGATGCCACATTGCCTCTATTGAGTCCCACTTTCTCCGCTAAATCTTGCTGAGAAAGCCTCATCCGCCTGCGCAGCAAGCGCAAATTGGCCGCTAGATAGTTGTCGAATACCTCTTTGTTGATAACTGTTTCTTCCTTCGGGGAAACCATAGCTTTTACTTGATAAGCAACCTAAATACAATTGATTCCCTCTTTTGGTTGAAAATCTATGGCATTTCGTCGATTTTAGCCATCAGCATCTTATATTTGGCACGAAATTTGTCAAATGTAAGTAAAGGACAACTTATACCCTTGATTATTTGCCTAATGGGGCGTAACTTTGTAAAAAATATTTACAGTCCGACGATTCCCATTCTAAAATCATCCAAACATGAATAGCACTGCAGAACAGCAGCGAAACATACAAGAGCTTCTTTCTAAGATTACTAGCAGCCTTCGCGCTTTTAGCCTTAAGCTGACGGGTAATATGGACGATGCGGAAGACCTCTATCAAGATACGGCGCTGCGTATCATGACAAATGCAGAAAAGTACAATCCAGGCACTAATTTCAAAGCTTGGGCAGTAACGATTATGCGCAATATTTTTATTAACAACTATCGCAAAAAAGTAAGGCGCAACCTGATCATCGATCAAACGCCCAACAATTATTACATCAATAGTAGCGAGCAAACTGTGGGGAACGACGGGGAAACAAAAGTCACCTTCAGTGAGCTGCAGGAATTGGTAGATCGTTTGGGCGACGATTTCAAAGTGCCCTTTTTGATGGCCTACCAAGGGTACAAGTACGACGAGATTGCCGAGGAGCTGGGCAGTCCACTAGGTACGATTAAAAGCCGGATTTTCTTCGCCCGTAAGAAACTCCAAAAGATGTATGAAGAAGCCATGCGCGAACGTGCCTGAAGGTGAATTTTCCTTATTAAGAAAGCCCGAATACCAATTAGTGTTCGGGCTTCTTATACTAGAACGGAGGTGCTTTTCCTTCGCTGATCGCTTAATCTCGGGCTTACGAAAATTATCGCCTCCCTTCACCTCAAGTATATACTTAAAACGAAGTGGTTG
>DAINNZ010000067.1:0-19284 GCA_036735605.1 Lewinella sp.
ACTGAGCTAAGGAATCTTGTTCCTTTTTTCTAAGGCGATGCAAAGGTAAGGTTATTGGGTGCAATAAAACAAGTAATCAATAAAAAAAATTAACATCTTTTCCCCTTTCCCTGCCTTTTCTTATGTTTGCCCACGCACGATCCCTATACAAGTTCAGCGATTGCGCTAACTACGCCTGCTTTCCAAACAGAAACTTCCAGCAGCAGCCTTATGCTACTATACGGCATGGCGCATCTGTAAAGCGTCTTAGCATTCTAAGAATACACAAACGGCCAGAAAGGTTTTGCCGAAGGTAAAAAATAGGATAAAATTTTCGTGTGAGAATGTACTTGTAAAGTAGCGTTGTTCGGCAGGTCAAGAACGAGCCACCACGACCGCCGGAGGCAGCCGTTTGATGGCCTGCCGAACAACGCGAAGAGTCTTTAGGCGCCAATCGCTTTAATACCAGGCAGTTCTTTCCCCTCGAGTAGCTCTAGCATAGCTCCACCCCCTGTAGATACGAAGCTAACTGCTTCCGCTAAACCAGCTTGCGTGATAGCCGACACCGAGTCGCCGCCACCGATGAGCGTGTAAGCGCCATTTTCTTGCGTGGCTTTCGCTACTACTTCAGCAATTGCGTTAGTCCCAATAGCAAAGTTTGGCATTTCAAAAACACCCATCGGACCATTCCAAAGCACCGATTTGCTTTGCATAATGACCGCTGAAAACTGCTTCACCGTTTCAGGCCCTATATCAAGACCTTCCCATTCGTCGCCTATTTCGCCTGCTGCCACAATAGCGGAGGGCGTATCGTTGCTAAAACCTCTGCCGACTTTGGTATCCACGGGCAGTAAGATGTTAACCCCTTTCTCTTTGGCCATCTCCAGTAGGCGAAGGGCCAGATCAGTCTTATCGGCCTCTACCAGTGAGTTGCCTACTTGGCCGCCTTGTGCTAAGCTGAAAGTATAAGCCATGGCTCCGCCAATAAGTACATTATCGGCCATATCCATTAGTTTTTCTAGCAGCATGATCTTATCGCTCACTTTCGCGCCCCCTACAATAGCCGTCACGGGCCGAGCAGGATGGTGTAGTAAGCGGCTAGCGCCTTCTAGCTCAGCAGCCATCAGCAAGCCGAAGGCTTTTTTATCGGCATCAAAAAACTTAGCCACCGTAGCCGTGGAAGCATGCTCGCGGTGAGCCGCCCCGAAGGCATCGTTTACATATATATCTCCTAGCTTCGCTAGCGCAGCCGCTAAAGCCTCATCTCCTTTTTCTTCACCAGCATAAAAACGAGTGTTCTCGAGCAAAAGCACCTCGCCGCTTTGTAAGTTAGCTACAGCCGCTTGGGCTTCTTCTCCGATGGTATCTACCACGAAGTGTACCGAAATCCCCAAGTGCTCCGCCAAATTAGGCGCCACAGGGGCTAAGCTGTTCTTGACCCGGTCAATACTGCCGTCGGCTAGCTTTTTTTGCTGTGGCCGCCCTAAGTGAGAGCATAAAATAACCGCCGCACCGCGATCTAAAAGATCCTTGATCGTAGGCACTGCAGCGCGAATACGCGTATCATCCGTGATCTGTAGCGCTTTGTCGAGAGGAACGTTAAAGTCAACGCGGACTAAGACCTTCTTCCCGTCCACTGCTAAATCTTGAAATTGCATACTTGATATTTGAAGATTGAAAGATAAAAAACAGAATGGGCTGTATCTTTGGTAGAAACAGCCCATTCAAAAGGTTATACGCAACCCTAGATACACCAACAACACTAGCCTTTAGCCTCCAAACCTTTTGGTTACTACGGCTTTTGGCTAACGCCCATACGGTTGTTCCGACAGGGGCAAGTGTAACTAGGCAGCGCAAATGTAGATTAAGCCATGTGGGCAGCCTTTACACAGAGGTCGGCTAGGCGCGCACTGTAGCCT
Organism: Lewinella sp.; assembly: GCA_036735605.1. Taxonomy (GTDB): domain Bacteria; phylum Bacteroidota; class Bacteroidia; order Chitinophagales; family Saprospiraceae; genus Neolewinella. The sequence goes on from DAINNZ010000067.1 coordinate 1,899, forward strand.
GCTTCGTTGTCGTACCAACTTACTACTTTCACGAGCGTACCCATTACTTTGGTCTGATCTACGTCAAAGATGCTAGAGAATTTGCTACCTACAATATCGGAGCTAACCAAGGGATCGGTAGCATATTCCAAGATGCCTTTCATAGCGCCTTCAGCAGCTGCTTTGAAAAGAGCATTCACTTCTGCTACGGTGGTTTCGCGCTTCACAATAACGGTTAGGTCTGTAAGGGAACCCGTCGGTACGGGCACACGCATGGCACCACCATCGAGCTTACCATTCAAGTGAGGCAATACTAAGCCTACTGCTTTGGCAGCACCAGTGCTGGTAGGCACAATATTGATAGCAGCTGCCCTAGCACGGCGCAAATCTTTGTGTGGAGCATCTTGTAGGTTTTGGTCAGCCGTATAAGCATGTACTGTAGTAATCAAGCCTTTCTCAACGCCAAGGGCATCATCTAACACCTTTACCATAGGGGCAAGGCAGTTGGTAGTACAACTAGCATTAGAAATGATGTGTGCGTCGGGCGTGATAACTTCATCGTTTACACCCAGTACTACAGTTTTCAGATCGCCCGTGCCTGGCGCACTGATGATTACTTTCTTGCAGCCTGCTTGAATGTGCAATTGTGCTTTTTCACTACTAGTAAAGCGGCCAGTACACTCCAACACGATATCTACGCCTAATTCCTTCCAAGGAAGTTTGGCCGGATCGGGCTGTGCAATGGCCGCAATTTTTTGGCCGTTGATGTGTAAGTACTCATCGTCAGAGCTGATTTCTCCTTGGAATCTTCCGTGGATACTATCGTATTTGAGCAAGTGAGCTAGCGTTGCATTGTCGGTTAGATCGTTGATCGCAACGACCTCTACGCCCTCCATTTCGAGGAGATTGCGGAAGGTTAGGCGGCCAATACGACCGAAACCATTGATGGCGATTTTCTTTGCCATGATAGCGTTGATTGAGGTTAAAACTAAAAGATCTTTCTTTTCAGACCCCAAAGATACAACACTTAGTGTAAATTTAACAATAATTATGCAGATTCTCTAAAATTAGAAAGCAAGGAGGGGAAAATTGGCAAGGGAGGAAAAGAGAGATGCGGTAAAGCACGCCTTGTCTGTGCACAATCCCTAGTGGTTTAAGCCCTTGTCTTGGCGATGCTGAAAAATATTTTTTCGTAAAAAATAGCAAAAAGCTTGCACAATTGAAAGAAACGGCTGTATATTTGCATCGCCTTAGAAAAAAGGTAGCCAACTAAGCAGACAAATGGCCCGTTCGTCTAGGGGTTAGGACGCCAGATTTTCATTCTGGTAACACGGGTTCGATTCCCGTACGGGCTACAAAGCCGCTTCTTAACCGAAGCGGCTTTTTTTGTTTTACTGCATTTCGTAAACTTGTAATGGGTAATTCAAAGCAAGCAGCATGTAAAATAGTTGTTGGCAAACAAACTTAGTGAGGACTTTGTATCGTTACTAGTGTTGAATGAGTATCAAATAACTTCCATGCGCATAAAAATTCTTTGGGCCGACGATGAAATAGACCTCCTCAAACCCCAATTGCTTTTTCTTGAAAAGAAGGGCTATGACGTAGTGACTGTTACTAACGGCTACGATGCGCTAGAAGAACTAGGCACTAAGCACGACTTCGACTTAGTTTTCCTCGACGAGAGCATGCCAGGTATTACGGGTTTGGAAACCTTAAGTAAGCTCAAGGAAGTACATCCCAACACGCCGGTTGTGATGATCACGAAAAATGAGGCTGAGCAAGTAATGGAAGAGGCCATCGGCGCACAGATCAGTGATTACCTAATAAAGCCGGTAAATCCTAACCAGATTCTACTTACGATCAAGAAGCTAATCGATGAAAAACGCCTCGTTCAAGAAAAGACGAACAGCGACTATCAGCAAGACTTTCGGCATTTGCTCATGGAGATCAATAGCGGCCTTAGCACAACTGAATGGGTGGAGGTGTATAAGAAGCTCATCAACTGGGAGTTAAAACTTGATAGTAGCAACAGCGAGCAAATGAGCGAGATCTTAGCCATGCAGAAAAGCGAGGCTAACAAGGAATTTGGCAAGTTCATCTCCAAAAACTATGAAGGTTGGATGAGTGGCCAAGAACGGCCGGTGATGTCCGATAATCTACTGCGGGAAAAAGTGCTACCTCACCTAGGTAAACAGCTACCTACGGTGATGGTGCTGCTGGATAATATGCGCTATGATCAATGGAAAGTGATCGAGCCGATGATTACTAGTTTGTATCGTGTGGAAGAGGAAGACTACTTCTATAGTATCCTCCCCACTTCCACACAGTATAGTCGTAATGCCATTTTTGCAGGCATGATGCCTGCTGATATTGAAAAGCACTACAAAGAATGGTGGTCAACAGAAACGGAGGAAGGCGGCAAAAACAACCATGAAGCGGAACTTTTCGGCAAACAACTTGAGCGCATCAGCAGAAAGGGCGATCTCAAATGGGATTACACCAAGGTGACGCGTACCAATTTTGCGCGGCAGATGCAAGATCGTGCTTTAGACTTCTTAAACAACGACTTCAGCATCATCGTCTATAACTTCATCGATATGATGAGCCATGCAAGGACGGAAATGGAAGTACTTAAAGAACTAGCAGGCGATGAAAAGGCCTACCGCAGCCTTACTCGGAGTTGGTTTGAGAATTCGCCTCTTTGGGCCACGCTGCGCCGTCTGGCAGACCGCGAAGTACAGCTGATTATCACTACCGACCACGGTACTATTCGGGTAAACACGCCCAGTAAAGTGGTAGGGGATAAGGATACTAGCACCAACCTCCGCTATAAACTTGGCCGCAACCTACAATACAACAGTTCAGAGGTAATGGAAGTACGAGATCCCAAAGCCCTCCACCTACCTCGGCCTAATATAAGCAGTAGCTATATCTTTGCTAAAGAGGACACCTTTTTTCTCTATCCCAATAATTACAACTACTACAACAACTATTACCGCAATACATTCCAACACGGTGGCATTAGCCTTGAGGAGGTGATTTGCCCAATCATACGCTTAACAAGCCGTTAGCCGCTTTACATTTGTTAAAGAACACAACTTTAAAGACCATCTATTTGTTTATTTATGTAGTATCGGCTACCTTTGTAGTCGGATTTTAGCGTGAGCATAATACGCTTCCGTTTTCTTGTGTTTAAAACACTTACCCTTGACAAAGATGTAATTTTTTCATGTGATATGTTTGTGGCTGAACTTCTCTAAGAAGTTCAGCTTTTTTTTGCAATTGTTTAAAAAATGCTTGTATATTTGTAATCTGTAAGCTGGATCGATTATGTCTGTTGTTTGGCTATCCCCCCTCCGCATCTAGTAAATGCCTTTTCGGACACCCTCGAACACGTAGATCAATTCACTTAAGCTGCTAGTTAGACTCATTCACAATAGTCAAATTTTTCAAGAATGAACTCCACCTACTGAAAATTTCACTAAGCCGCTATGCGAGATATAGTACATGGCTCTGCCTGTCATAAATTTGTGTTGTTCATAGTGTTTTATCAGGTCTTTGGCTTTGAAAGCCAAAGACCTTTTCATTTGAGACTTAGGCTAAAACAGATTTCAATAGGTAGGCAAGCACCGAGGTACAACTGAGTGCAGAAAGATTTTGTACCTTTGTTTGCGTGGCGAAATCAGACTTGTTCGGCGGGTCATGAATGAGTGACCACGTAGTAGCGGCGAAGCCAAAACGCAGTAAATTTTGTTCTGAACAAGGCAAAACAAGTCTATTATAATCCCATTAACCATGCGTAAATCAACAGAAGATAATATTGTGTTCAAAAATGGTGATCGAAGCACCACACTAAATTATAGCGAACTGAAAAAAGCTGTTTTAGTACTACGAGCCATTAACCATCCGCTTCGGAAGCAGCTATTAGCGCTACTAGTACAAAAGGGAAGCATGAAGGTAACCGATATATATATTGCCCTACGGATAGAACAGTCTGTGGCTTCTCAGCACCTGGCCATCCTAAGAGATACAGGCGTGGTAGTTTGTGAAAGAGAAGGGAAGTTCGTGAACTACAGCTTGAACAAAGAAAGACTAGAACAAATTGTTAAACTGATCGAAGACATCACTCCGTAAACCCGTTAAATACCCAAAAGATACCACTTAGTAAAAATTAACCGCCTTTCTCTTTTATATCTACTCATTTTGTAGCATCTTTGTCGCTTGAAATCTTGGCTTTCTAGTTTGAGCACAAAAAATATGACAAACTATAACTGCTATAAATATACTTGAATCGATGTGGCTTACCTTCGGTGATCGTTTCACTCAGCGTTGGGGAAATTATCGCGCCCTTATCCGCGTCTTTGGCAAGTTAAAAAACGCAGGCATAGCCAAAACTACGGCGAGGCTTTTTGAAGCAGCCAAAGACGGGGAGAACAAGTGAGAAATTCCCAAATTACATCGATTCAAGTATAGACTCATTTGGTGACTTACGAGCGAGCGAAAGCGAAGATCAAAACGGGAACCACAAAGCGAATTTTGGCACCGATAGAGGCAAAAACTTCAAGAAATCACCGCAACCGATGCCCCCACCGCAGCTAACCAAGAACATAGATTGTACTTGTTCGGCGGCGAGCCATGTGTGTGGTACAGCGTGTGTGGTACAGCATTTCACGCAATGCGGTTACTTTCAAGATGCCCGCTTGTAGCCTTTCGCTGATCTGCTGAATAAGCCAGATAGCTAGTAACATAGAGTTGCCCGTTGCGAGCTAGCCATTCGGAAAGCCGTTTTTTTTCACACGACAGCGAGATAGTTAACCTAAGTCAGATCAAAGCGACCACCAATGGTAAACGCATCGGTTCAAGTACAGCAGTAGGTCGCCAACTTGGTTTCAGCTCCCGAGCGTAAAATATCCTTGCAAAGACTATGAAGATAATATATTCAATTAACGAGAAGGCACTACAGGAAACAGCCATACTGCTCAGAGCGCTAGCACATCCGCTTCGTCTTTCAATACTATCCTATATAAATAGTCAAGAGGAGTGTAACGTCTATACAATGTACCACGACCTAGGCATAGAGCAGTCGGTAGCCTCTCAGCAGCTCCGTATCCTACGCAACTGTAAACTAGTTCTTCCTGAACGGCGTGGTAAATTCATCTATTATAGACTAAACTATGAGAAGATTGCCACCATAGAAGCGGCCGTTCACTCCTTTTCCTAACCCCCTTATTCCTCTTCTATACTGTCTGCCTCTTGGCTACCCTTTGTGAATACAGGGCCTAGCAAAAGTAAGCCTACACCTAAGGAGATGGCCACATCGGCTACATTAAAAACTGGCTTAAAAAACAGGTAGCCCTCCCCGCCCCACCAAGGCAACCAGCTAGGGTAAGTGCCGTAAAATAATGGAAAATAGAACATATCCACCACCTTCCCATGTAGAAAAGGCGCATAGCCTCCTCCCGCAGGCAGCAACCGAGCCACCTCTCCCCCGTAATAGGGCGAATCAGAAAAAAGTAGCCCATAAAACGCGCTATCGATAATATTGCCAATTGCCCCACCTTGTACTAGTGCGAAACCAAGGATTAGGTAGAAAGCTGCTTTTTGCCGCAACAATTCCCGAAGATAGACAAACAAAAAGATCACGGCAAAAACCCTAAAAAGACTCAATATTAGCTTGCCATAAGCACCCCCTAGCTGAAGGCCAAAAGCCATGCCTTCGTTCTCTACGAAATGAATCAAGGCTCTATCAAAGCCCAAAATAGCATGCTCCTCTCCGTATGCAAAATGGGTTTTAACGTAAAACTTGCTTGCCTGATCGATAATAACAACTAGTAAAAGAATGGCTAGTACCCATTTTTTTCTATTCATACAACTCCGTTCTAAACACTAATACGAAACGACCTTTCCCACAGCGTGAGAAAGGCCGATGCAATACGTAATCGACTTTGTAGTACGCTAGCGCCCCTCTTTTGCACCCACACTCAGCGTTGCGTGTGGAACTACGAGTAAACGTTGCTTTGGTATCAGTTTTCCAGTCTCTCGGCAGATGCCATAGACCTTATTTTCAATCCGGATCAGTGCATTTTCAAGATGGCGAATCAATTTCTGCTGCCGAGCTGCAAGACCTTGAATTTCTTCCATTTCTGTAGTGCCCGTACCATCGTCTAAGCCTCTAATTTTACTATCAGCACCATTTGAAATATCTTTCAACTGATCCTGATAAAAGGCTAATTGCTCTTGGGCTTCTACTAGCTTTTCTTGTATAAGTAAACGAAACTCCTCTAATTCTTCATCGCTGTAGCGGGTACGCTCTGTAGTTTGCATACGAAATTGCTTTGCCCTGAATGCGCGTTGTGAGCAGCGGCAGTTGATCACCAAAAACTCCTCTAAAGAGAATAGACTCACTGCAACTCAAAAAACATAAATGGCAAGCAGAACACACAACTCTCAGCCAGGATGATTCAAACAATACTTTTTACGGGTGACGACAGCATCGAAAAGTCTTCGCTATCACGCTGCAAAGATAGGCATTTTAATCATACTACCTACTATTTATAGGGAAAAAGTTTTAAGTACTCTATTCCATTCTTTAAAATCGCAACTTTCACCAAATTAAATTACAAACCACTAGGTCTCCAAGAAGGCATTCATCGCTTCAAACCTTCTAACTCCATTGGGAAAGGTAATAAAGGTAGCGGATACCACCACCGATTGACTTTCAGCGAATTACCTCCACAAGGTTCTTTCACTGTGAACTCCCGACTAAGCCAGTACTGCCCGTCTCTCAGTTGCACTTGGTCTCTGTAACTTAGTAAAAGAGGGTTGGCCGTATCGCCTGGTTTAGCGATCACTTGATCGTCTAAAGTATAAAGATCTCCATCTATATCCAGCATGGGCCAAGTCTCCGGCTCATCTCCAGGAAAAAAAAGCTGGTCGATGGAAGCTTTGGGGATTGGTACCACTTTGTCAGCCACCCATCTATTACCCGTTTCGCTTGCAGGGGTAACTAACACGCCTACGCTGTTGCTGTAAAAGGTGAAGTCGCTCCAAGCATAAAGCGCCGAACGATCTTCAAACAAGACACCAAAAGTTTCACCCGCTTTAAGAAAAGGTGAATAGTAACTACCATCCGACAAGGTCTGAAAAGCTAAAAACTTGTCATTATGTATAATCTGTAAACCAGTGTCGGTGGAGGAGATGCGAGGAGAAAGGAAGCTCCCAACTTTTTCTAACCGAAAAAATAGATAACCGTCGGCAGGCACAGTGATACGCCAAGCATACCGCAAGCTGCTGCCGGTTTGAATTTCCAGCCAGTCGGAAGCTACCCCTTCAGCAACTTTCGCATTGGGAGCTTCGGTGACATCTACCCCACCGTCACCGAAGTCTACAGTCTGATACCAACGCTGTGGAGAGAAATAACCCTCCCAACCTTGGTGCTTACATCCCAAATTGTAATACGTTGCTGTGTATATTCCTGCTGCTGTCAGCGATTTTTCTACTCCTCTTAGTTCCCCTATGTGCAAGCTAGAAATTGGAGCATCTATTTGCGCTACTAGAAAACCAAGCGATGTAAAAAACCAACTGCACCACAACAAGAACCTGTTGCGTTTTCTCATCGGATCAGGCATTATGCCGAGCCAACCGTTCCCTCGCTGCAGGTAGTAGTCGCTGAATACATGTTCTAAGGGGACTGTATTAGGTGTTAGCGCGGAAAAAAAGGTTGTTCAAGCCATTGGGCAATAGACGGAACAAAAGGTTCAATCACTCCCTAAAATTTGTGTTGTTTTCTGTAAATTTTCTCGAATTTGGGACTATGTACCGTTCGTTTACGGTTCACTCTCCATGACAAACGCCATTTTGATTGAACAAAGATAGCTGTTTTTCTCAATATTCCAAACACTCCTTTTTTTATTTTGAGCTCTAGGCAATTGTAAATTAAACTTTAGTGATGAACCTTTACGGTGAGTTGGCATTTACGCTATACTAGAGCTTCCGCTGCACCGCGCAGCCTTTACACTTTTCTTTCATACAATTTTCTCCACTATGACACCTCGCTGTATGCAGTTTAGCACCACGATTCCCAGACCGCTTCAAACAAGCTGGGATTTCTTTTCTCGCCCCGAAAACCTTGAGAAACTAACGCCTGAAACAGTTCGTTTTCAATTCATTACACCTTTAAAAGATCTAGTAATGTACTCTGGTATTGCGATTCAATACAAAGTCTCCCCTTTCCCCGGTTTTACGACCGACTGGGTCACCGAAATCACTCATATTAAGGAACTACATTATTTTGTGGATGACCAACGGGTGGGGCCCTTCGCACTTTGGCATCACCAACATCACTTTGAGGCTATCGACGAGCAGCATACCCTCATGAAGGATATACTACACTATCAAGCCCCCTTTGGCTTCTTGGGTACTATTGCTGATTGGCTGTTTGTACACCGCCAAGTTAAGCAGATTTTTCGCCATCGAGAAGAAGCTATACAGGCCTATTTCAGTTAGGAACGGCTGCGCCTTGCAAGCCGTCTTGCCCCTGCGTAAGCAAAAATGCTAAGCTAAACACCTTATTTTAAAGAACCTCATTAAGGCTTAGTTGTCAAAATTGTTACCGGCCTTTCCATTTACTCTTCCATCCCAGCAGTGTAGCCCAACCGATCGCCACTAGATAAACAGGATGCAACAATTGCACCAAGGGGTAGGCGTTCATCCAATGCGGTCGATGGAAATGGCGACAAACTGAACGTAGCAACACATAATCAAGTGCCCCTTTCGCAACCCAAACAAACGAAACCACCAAGGCCCACACAGGCCACCAATAGGCCAGCAGTAAGCCCAGCAGCATAGCTTGTGCTAAGACGAAATTAAGTGCTTGTGCCTGCGCCAACGCTGGCTGGGTATAGGCAGCCGTTTTACCAGCCCACCGGAGTCGTTGCGCCCAAAATGCCAACCAGTTGGGCATCGGCTTAGTGAGCACCAAAGCCGCCGGATCTGCCACAAAAACAACTCTGGAAGTAGCCAACGCACTTACTTTTTGCAACAGCAGCACATCATCTCCTGAGGCTATATGATCTACCCCCGCATAGCCTCCCACCGCTTCAAATAGCTGGCGCGAAAATGCCATATTAGCCCCATTCGCTAATATAGGTTGCCCACGCTGCGCATAAGCAGCCGTCAGTAGCATATAAGCAGCCATATCTAAGGCTTGAAAAGACTCGCAAAAATTACGCGGCTCTTCGAGCAAGACAGGAGCGGTCACAAACTGATAACCCGCCACAAAAGCCGCTTCTATACAAACTTTACCCCTTATCGGCCAGCGGCAATCGGCATCTGTGCAAAGTAGCCAATCGGCAGTTGTACTTTGTATCGCATAAGTGAGTGCCGCTTTTTTATGAGCAATACAAGGGCTTTCTCCTAAGTAATCTGCTAGGTGTAGTAAGCGAACCGCCGGAAAACTAGCCACAATCGAAGCCGTTTCATCATCCGAATGGTCATCTACTACCCATATTTCATCCGTTGCCTTGCGTCCTGCTTGATTAAGCAAATCGCTTAACAGCCTCCCTATAGTGCCAGCCTCATTCCTAGCTGCTACCAAAGTGGCCGTCTTGCCAATAGCCTCAATTCCAGCCGCTGCCCAAGTGTTCTTGATACAAGCCTGCCAATCAATATAGTTCCTCCACTGCCAAAGCGCGTAGCCAAGGAAAAGGAACAACAGCAACAAAGGATAACTCCATAACAACATACGTATTGGCTCCATCAAACAGCTACTAGCAACAAAGGTAAGGTTTAGTGTCCGTAGGCTACATTCATCCTGAGCAGCAATATAAAAAACAGTTCTGCGGCTATGTCGTATATTTACCTTAAATTTGTAGTAGGAAGATTGCGCAATTGTGCTTTTTCGCCTACTTTTGTTGTAGCTTCGCCTAGGTACACCCTAGCCTTTCCGTTTTTTCGCCTGAAAATTAATGCTCTTATGCGTTCAATAGTTAGTACATTCCTCTTTTTGCTCAGCAGTTGTGCCCTCAGCGCGCAGATCACGCTTAATGATAGCTACCTCCCACAAATTGGAGACACGCTCTTCATTAGTTTCGCCGATTCATTAGCGACCGTTGACCTTATCGGGGTTGGTGGGCCACACAATTGGGATTTTAGCCAGCTCTCAGCCGTTGGCTCTGCTGAACGGGTGGTAGAAGCACTCGACCTGAACACAGAAGACGCTATTTTTGCTACTGCCGATTTCAAGATACAGGTTACTCCTTTCAGTACCAACTATTACCAGCGAACAGGAAATGTGCTGAATCTTATCGGCAACAGAGGCCAAACGGCTTTCATTCCTAATTTTAGTCTCGACACGCCCTTCAATCCGCCCTACTTGGATCGAAAAGCCCCCCTATCGCTCTTCGATCAAGAGCAATCTACTTCCAATATACTCGTGGCCTTTGCCGTGGATAGCTTGCCACAGGCCATTCTCGATATTGGCGGCGCTATTCTAAATTCTTTCGATTCCTTGCGTTTTAATACGGTTATTAACCGCAATGACTTGGTGGACGCGCATGGCACGTTAACCGTTGATGGGGTCTCCTACCCTGTCTTGCGCGAAAGAAGAGCCGAAGAACGTATGGTGCGAATTGAAGCCAAACTGGGCTTCTTGCCTTGGGCCGACATTACGGCCCTCATCGTTTCTGGCGTACCTCAAATAGGGGAACTTATTAATGCCGAGAACAGTATCGTTACTTACCAGTTCTGGAGCAATGACAATGTGGAACCTATCGCCACGGTAGTTACAGAAGGAGATGGAACTACTATTCGCGACATCAACTTCAAAACCAACCGCCTGCCGAGTAGTGTACAAGACGACTTCTTGCTAGCTAGCCAAATCAAAATGTACCCTAACCCAGCTCAAAGCACGGTTACCTTTGAAGCCCAAGGCCTCCAAAGAGGTGCTTACACGCTACAACTTAACAATGTCCTCGGCCGCCAGGTCTTACGGCAGCAGATCGAAAGCAGTGGCGAGCTCAATACACAGCTAGATATCAGCCATCTACCTAGCGGCATCTACCTCTACAGCCTAGTGAACAGCCGTGGCCGTATTTTAGCCACCAAACGCCTGTTAGTAGGAGGCATCCGACCCTAAAACACGGTGGTAAAGCCTGCATGTGAAAAAAGTAATCTTTCAATAGGGGTTGTTCATCCTCACGCTCATCTGTAAGGAAATAAAACAACAACTCATGCAACAGATCAAATTTTGGCTTATTGCCTTCAGCTTATTCAACAGCTTTATCCTTAGTGCGCAAAGAGAAGAAACGCTCTTGGGCGATCTCGACATGACTGGCCTATGGGCAGGTATCACCTACAACTACTCCGCTTATGGCAATGATGGTGCCTACGTAAGAGGAGGCATGGGCGGTGTGGAATTAGGCAATCGAGTATTTCTAGGTTATGGCGGTTGGAGAATAAAAGACGAAGTGCGCTTAGAAGGCTTCAACGAACGGCTCAACCTACGCCACGGTGGTTTTGTACTCGCCTACACCCCCAATAGTTATAAGGCTATTCACCCCAGAGCGACCATGATCTTTGGCCCTGGCCGCATCCAGCTAGGCGATGAGCGCGATCGGGTGTTCGTTGCCCAACCAATGGCTGGTTTGGAGCTCAATCTCTTCCAAATTTTCCGGCTAGGTATTGATGCAGGCTACCGCTATGTAGGTAATGTAGCCCTTGAAAGCGCCCCGCTTGAAAGTGCCGATGTATCCGCTATTTTCGTGCAATTGGAAATGCGTATCGGCTTCACTTGGTAAAACCCTACTGCTTCGATAGCGCATCCCCAAGGCAAGCTAATTAATCTTAATGCTGGCACAAGGTGCAGGGGCAAAGGGTAGTAGGTAGCGCAAGACTTCCTGCCCCTAAACCGAAGGCCAGCCTATTTTTTACAGCCGCTCTAGGTAGAACATTACAGCTTAGCAGATCGTTAAAAGGTATTACCACTTACCAAAAAAATATGCTCAGCACGGAAAGGCAACCGAACATTGTATTTGAATACCTACAAGTAAAAGATTACGAAGAACTAAAGCAGCTCATGATCGCCTGCTACCCACAATTGGAAGAGCCCGCTTGGAAACGGCCTCAAATTGAGCGCTTAGTAGAAATATTCCCCGAAGGCCAAGTGGTACTGCGGGTAGATGACCGGATCGCAGGTGTGGCGCTCTCTATCATCGTCAATGGGCAGCGCTTTAATGGCCATCATACTTACCGGCAAGCCACTGGCGACTACACTTTCAAGACCCATACTACTAGCGGGGATACACTCTACGGTATTGATGTGTTTATTCACCCCGACTTCAGAGCCATGCGTTTGGGTCGTAGGCTCTACGACTACCGCAAAGAGTTTTGCGAAAAACTCAACTTGAAAGGTATCACCTTTGGCGGGCGTATCCCCAACTATCACCAACACTCCGCCACGCTTTCCCCTCGACAATATATCGAGCAGGTGAGGATGAAAGCTATTCACGATCCGGTGCTTAACTTTCAGTTACAAAACGATTTTTACCCCTCCCGCGTCCTAAAAGGTTACCTTGCCGGCGACCTCGCTAGCGAAGAGTATGCCGTGTTGATGCGCTGGGATAATATCTACTACGAACCGCCCCAACAACGCCCAAGAGCTATCAAAACAGAAGTGCGCCTAGGGCTGGTACAGTGGCAAATGCGCTCCTATCACGACCTAGACGATTTGATGAGCCAAGCCGAATTCTTCGTTGACGCCCTTTCTACTTATCGTAGCGATTTTGCCCTCTTCCCCGAGTTCTTCAACGCCCCTTTGATGGCAGCCTACAACGAGCTATCGGAACCCGAGGCCATCCGCCAACTGGCTACCTACACCGAGCCCATCCGTAAACGATTCAGCGAGCTCGCCATGAGCTACAACATCAACATCATCACCGGTAGCATGCCCGAAATTAGACCCGAAGACGGTAAGCTCTACAATGTAGGCTTCCTCTGCCATCGGGATGGGCGCATCGAAAAATATGTGAAAATTCACGTCACCCCCGATGAGAAAAAAGTTTGGGGCATGGTAGGCGGCCATGAATTGCGCACCTTCGATACCGACGCTGGCAAAATCGGTATTCTAATCTGCTACGACGTAGAATTTCCTGAACTCAGCCGCCTGCTGGCAATGGAAGAAATGGAAATACTATTTGTTCCCTTCCTTACCGACACACAAAACGGCTATAGCCGCGTCCGGCATTGCGCACAAGCCCGTGCCATCGAAAATGAGTGCTATGTCGTGATCGCTGGCAGCGTCGGCAACCTTCCACGCGTCCACAATATGGATATTCAGTACGCACAGAGTGCCGTTTTCTCGCCTTGCGATTTCTCCTTCCCTAGCAATGGTATCAAGGCAGAAGCTACCACCAATACTGAGATGATCCTAGTGGCCGACGCCAACCTAGATCTACTCACGGAGCTAAATGCCCACGGTAGCGTGAAAAATATGCGCGACCGCAGAGAGGATGTCTATTCCTTACGCTACCTCCATAAAAAACCGAAGGACTAGGAACGCAACTAGGGTGGCAATAGCTCCACATAGATGTTTTCCGTGAATTTTTGGCTCACACTATACTGCTGGCCTTCTACTTCTATGCAGGTTAGCCCATCGTAGGCTTGCCGAGATACTAGGCGTATTATTTTGTGCATCCCTAGACCGACCTGCATCACATACTGTAGAAAGGCCGTATCGTCTTCTCCTACCGCAACCATTTTACAAACAGCACCCACAGCCATTTCCGCCAAAGTATGGGTATGCAGCAACGGAAAGTTACCGTCCTGATCTGGGATGGGATCGCCATGTGGATCCAGTTGCGGAAACCCTAAGAATTGATCTAATCGATCAATGAGCTTCGGCGACTGGATGTGCTCCAGTTGTTCGGCTATTTCATGCACCTCCTCCCAGCCAAAGCCCAACACTTGGTGCAGGAAAGTCTCCCATAGCCGATGTTTACGGATAATCCGCTTAGCAGCGCTATCTCCCCGATTGCTAAGGGTAATTTTACCGTATTTTTCGTAGCAAACCAAGTCTTTTTCCCGTAGCCGCTTAAGCATATTATTCGCCGTAGCTGGCTTTACGGCTAGCAATTGAGCCAAGTCGTTGGTGCCCACCTCCCCCCTTGCATGCTGCTGGCTGAGATGCAACAATGCCTTCAAATAATTCTCTTCAGTAAAGGAAAGCTCCATCGGATCGATAAATAAGGAACACAAAACTATAACTTTTATCGCAAACAGTATGTTAGATTAGAGGATATGTGAGCCAATTTTGTACGCGCACGCACGTTGTGCGCGCGCAAATACAAAATCCGTTTACATATCCTTTATTATTCTAACTTTTTATATTTGTGCCGCAAAACAATTGCTTATGCCATTTTTCTTTATTCGGCGGTTGCAAACAGTCTTGCGCTGTATAGTAGCCCTTGCCCCTGCATTTATGCCCGCCTGTCCGCCTGCCCGTACTGGGTACTGGGCTTGGGCGAGAGTCAGCGAGTGCGTATGTGCAAAAGGTGCCCGTTTTAGTAGGGCGATGGAAGCGACAGCCAACTACATACCTAGCCGAGGGGGCTGCCCGTCTAAGGAACTAAGCGTTTCGGCTAATAGCGTTACGAACAACTGGATAGATAGCCTCTTCGACCTGCCTCGAAGGCTGGCAGTAAAGGTTCGCTGGCCTTTGATTAGGTCGGTTGGGATGCGCGTGTTACTTTTTGTATGCAGCCTACCTACTATATCCGCTCAGTTGGGAGTAGGCAACTTGATGGTGAGCGTAATGGCGGATAGTGAGCCCCTACCCTATGCCAACGTTTATATAGCAGCACTAGATACAGGTGGGCAAACGGATAGCTTAGGGCAGCTTAAGCTGAACAAGCTTCCAGCAGGCAAGTGGCAGGTGGCGGCCTCCTTCGTCGGCTATTTCACCCAACAACAGCACATCGTGGTGCAAGCCGAAAAGACAAGCGAGGTGATTTTTCAGCTCCATCCGCAGGAACTAGAAACCGTTGTGGTGACAGGCAATATGCGAGAGATGCGGCGTTCTGAGAGCCCGATTGCAGTCGATATTATTTCCTCCAAGCTATTTTTGCGCAACCCGAGCCCCAATCTATTTGAGTCGGTGGCTATGATCTCGGGGGTACAGCCCGTTATCAGCTGTAATGTTTGTAATGCGGGCGATATTCGCATCAATGGGTTAGAAGGGGTGTACACGCAAGTTTTGATAGATGGGATGCCAATTGTAAGCGGGCTAGGCACAGTCTATGGCCTGATGGGCATACCGAATAGCCTCATCGATCGAATTGAAGTAGTAAAAGGCCCTGCGGGGGCACTATATGGCTCGGAAGCCATGGCAGGGCAGATCAATATTATCACCAAGCGAGCCGAACAAGCCCCGCGTTTGAGCTTCGATCTATTCAGCACTAGCTGGGCTGAGCAGCACCTGGATGCAGGACTAAAGTGGCAAGTAGGCGAAAAAACCTCTAGCCTATTAGGGCTGAATACTTTTTGGTTCAATAAACCGATCGACAAGAACGGCGATGGCTTCACGGATGTAGCGCAGCAGAAGCGCGTATCGCTTTTTAACAAGTGGCAATGGGCGCGGCCGGAGAACCGCTTAGCACAGTTCGGGGCTCGCTATGTATGGGAAGATCGCTGGGGTGGACAAAGCACCTGGACACCTGCCTTTAGAGGTGGAGACGAGCTATATGGTGAAAGTATTTTCACCCATCGGCTGGAAATGTTCGGCACCTATCAACTGCCTACGGCTAAGCCGATTTTTATCCAGGGGAGCTATAATTTCCACGATCAAAATTCGGCTTATGGCAACGACTTATACTTGGCTCGGCAGTCGATTGCTTTTGTGCAGTCCTACTTTGATCGGCAGCTAGGAGCGCATCAGCTATTGGGTGGTTTAGCGATACGCTACACCCATTATAACGATAATACGCCTGCGACCAGCCTGGCCGATGAGACGCTCCTTCCGGGGGCTTTTTTGCAAAATGAATGGACTTACCAAGCGCACAATCGGCTTTTAGGCGGCCTGCGGCTGGATGTGCACCCTGTTCACGGTGCTGTTTGGTCGCCCCGCTTGGCCATTCATCAGCATCTAGGCGAGCAAGCCAGTTTCCGGGCTAGCGTAGGTAGTGGCTTTCGGGTAGTGAACCTATTTACGGAAGATCATGCTGCCTTGAGCGGTGCCAGGGAGGTAGTGATTTTGGAGTCGCTTCAACCCGAGCGCTCTTGGAGTGGCACCCTTAACTATCAAAAGAGTATTAACAGAGAACACTACTTTCTACAGTTCGATGCCTCCGCTTTTTATGTACACTTTAGCAACCAGATACTACCCGACTACGACAGCAACCCCCAGCAGATCCTCTACGCTAATCTGTCGGGTGCTTCTATATCGAGAGGTGCTAGCTTACAACTGACCTATTCCGATGGTTGGCCGCTACGGTTCGATTTGGGCGTCACCTATATGGATGTTTTCCAAACCGATGAAGCAGGTGAGAAGCGGCAGCAAATCCGAGCGCCGCGTTGGTCGGGTACGCTCACGGCCAATTACAGCCATACACCCAGCCGGCTATCCCTTGATCTCACCGGCAATTGGTTTGGTCCGCAGCGATTGCCTATTGTGCCCAACGATTTTAGACCAGCCTATTCCCCTTGGTTCGCCCTGCTCAACGCTCAAGTATCCAGAAAAATGAATACGCAGTGGGAACTGTATGCAGGGGTTAAAAACCTGCTAAATTTCATCCCCCAAAATCCTATTTTACGCCCCTTCGATCCTTTTGATCGGCTAGCGGACGACCCTATCAGCAATCCTTTTGGCTACACCTTTGACCCAAACTATAACTATGCGCCGCTGCAAGGGATACGGGGGTTTGTAGGCTTGCGGTATCGTTTGAAGTAGGACAGGAGATTGCCTAGTTTTTCACCAACTTCTTTACCCCCCATTTCCCATCATCCGTGAAGAGGCGAAGGAAATAAAGGCCCGACGCTAAACCGCTAATGTCTAATGAAGAAACTACGATAGTAGAGACATACACAACGCGCCCACTTTGATCGATTACCTCTACACGGCTGATGCGACTGCTCGTTTCTGCCAGTTGTATATCTAGACGGCTAGTAGCGGGGTTGGGCGATACAGACCAGTTGATTAATAGATTTTCATCTAGCGAGGCGGTGGATACTGCCCGGATCGTGTCGGCACAAGCAGGGTGCGAAAAGGTTTCGGGTATTAGACTAATAGCAATGAGCGTATCATAATCATAAGTAGATCCTTCTACGTTAAAAAAGATATGATCGTGCCAAATATTAGGTGTAGGTTCGTAATGAATCATAAACTCATCTGCTACATACATACACACTATTCTGTCTT
>DAINNZ010000068.1:0-18959 GCA_036735605.1 Lewinella sp.
CATCCGTGGTAGAAAGCGCATAAGTTGAATAGCTTATTGATCTAGTAACGCAGGGCTCATGCCCATGTTGCTGAACCCGCCATCATGGTAAAGGTTTTGCATCGTTACGTAGCGGGTTAGATCGCTGAAAAGGCTAACACAGTATTTCGCGCAGTCCTCCGCAGGAGCATTACCGAGTGGCGACATCTTGTGCGCATAGTCGAAAAACTCCGTAAAGCCTTTTACCCCTTTGCCTGCGGTGGTCATCGTAGGCGACTGGCTAATGGTATTCACTCGTACCCCGTTTTTAAGCCCGAAATGGTAGCCAAAACTACGAGCAAAACTCTCCAATAATGCCTTCGATTCCGCCATTTCACTATAATCAGGGAAAGTGCGCTGCGCTGCGATGTAGGTCAAAGCTAAAATACTACCGTGTTCGGCCATAAAGTCGCCATTATACAGCACTTGCATCATCTTGTGGAAGCTGATTGCGCTGATATCGAAAGTCTTTTGCATCCAATCATGATTGAGATTGGTATAGTCTTTTCCCTTGCGAACGTTGAGCGACATGCCAATGCTATGCAACACAAAATCGAGCTTGCCACCTAGCACCTCCTCGCTTGTGGTGAATAATTTGCCTAAGTCTTCTAGGCTAGTAGCATCTGCCGGAATGATCGTGGCGCCCAATTGTTCGCCCAAAGCATTCAACTGGCCAAAACGCAGGGCTACCGGTGCGTTCGTTAGCGTGATCTGGGCGCCGTGTGCCACGCATTGCTCGGCTATTTTCCAAGCGATCGAATCGGGGTCTAAAGCGCCTGAAATTACGCCTCTTTTGCCGGCTAGTAGTTGAGTTTGCGTCATGTATTAGTTATTTATGGGGCAAATGTAAGGATTAAAATTTTGTCATCTCACTTCCAAGACTGTATATTGCATTCCCCTAGGGTTGATAAATGTGCTTTGCTTTCACTAATAGACTTGTAGAAATGGGCATAATGCAGGGGCAAAGGCTGTTTTGTAGCGCAAAACTAGCTTACAACCTAAGGGCAATAATACCCGCCTACGGTCTAAGATAGCCCCAAGCTATAAGCGCGCCAGCAAGAGCCAAGCACGAAAGATGAAATCTAACAACTAACCAAAAAAATAAAGCTACCAATGGCAAAAAGAAACCGAAAACAAGCTGCTAGCGCCGAAGATAAAGCGGCTACTAAACGCTTCTTCACCGTGGCTGCGGTGGTCACCTTGCTCCTCCTAGTGCTTCTCTATGTGATCTATTCGATGAGCTGATAGAACGGGCACTTTCCGAGCAAAAGCCTGCCAAAAGCGATGCTGCCAAAAGCGATGCTGCCAAAAGCCATGCTACTAAATTGGCTGCAGTGCATCTTATCTCCTTTAGCCAGTACGCTCTCTGGCTGGAGCTAGGAAGACTTGCGCCTTGGGATGCCCTTGCCCCTGCGTCAGCCCCCAAAAAGAAAAATCAAGCCGCGTGACTCATCGCTAGCCTTTTAAATGCCTCAAAGCCCTTTGCAAACCCGCTATATCAGGACTACTGCAAAAGCGGTTTTCTATCTTTAGCAGGCTGGTGTAGCGTGGAAGATGCCGCCACGCCGAGCCATTGGTATAGTAGATACTGGATGTTACGCGAACCAAGTCGTAGCTATTGCTATCAATATTAAAATAAACAATCAGGTGCTCGGCTTCGCCTAGCTGCTCCAAATAAATAAATAGCGGGGTATCTAAAAAGCTACTATGCCCCTTGGTGTTGTAGCGTTCATCAAAATTAGTGTAGGTGTAGAGTTTTGGCGTATAGGGGGAGATGCGAATCTGAACGGCCAGCTCCTCTAGTTTGGCGAGTAGCACATCCAGCGGTTTTTGCAAGGCGGGAAACTGCCCGTAAGGCAGCCATTGCTGAGAAAAAATATCGTAAAATTCCAGCGCCCCGATGCGATGTTTATAATCGAACAAGGGCGTATCATCCGATACATAACCTGGGTAGTACCAATCGAAGTTCATTCTTTGGCAGTGGGCTACTTCTAGTAGCATCGTATAAAGGCCTAAGCTATTAGCAGCCAGCGCAGGTTCGTACACGGCTGTTTTGCCATAAACAGCCTTCGCGCCTTGGTCAAAATAGCTAAAAGCAATTAGCCGATTCTGGTCAAAAACGGCTACTTCTCCCGTATTCAGCACAAAGTCTTTATGCTCAAAACTATAGAGGTGATACAAGAGATCAGGAATGGATCGATCTGGTCGCCATATCTTATAGGCCTCATTGAGTTGCTTTTCTGCGGGCCCCATCGTGGCTGGGCCTATTTTTACCCTATAGCTGGCGTTCTTCCGAAGTAACTTCCGCAATCGCTTACTGAAAGTATAGCCTTTCAGCGGTAGCCTGCAAGGAAGTACACTGACTAGCGTACCGTCGTTCAGCGTGAGGAAGTTGCAGTTGTAGATGCTTTGTCCAGTGGTGCGCCACCCCATGGCTAGCCAGCGGTCGAGGCGATCGGGGGTATCAAGTTCCTTCGGGCTAAATAGCAGGGTAGGCATATTTTCCTTATCTGAAAAACAAAATATAAGCTGCGGCAAAAGGCATCGCAAAAATAAACGCATCGAAGCGATCCAAAACACCGCCGTGCCCAGGCAGCAAAGTGCCACTATCCTTCACGCCCACGCTGCGCTTGAGCATACTCTCAATTAGGTCGCCAAAAGCGCCAAAAACACTCACAATTACAGCTAAACCTAACCAATGTGAGAAAGTCACCTCCTCAAAATAACAACCCAAAATAGCCCCAAAGACCAGGCAGGTTAGGATACCGCCCAGAGTTCCCTCCCAAGTCTTGTTCGGAGAAATGCTAGGAAAAAGCGGTGTTTTACCAATCTGCGACCCCACCAAATAAGCACCCGTGTCGTTTACCCAAGTGAGTAACAGAATACCGAAAACCGTTCGGTAGTAAAATATCTCGCCATCAAACGCAATAAAGTAAATCAAAGCAAAAGGAATCCCGATGTAGAACAAGCCTAATACCATGAAGGCAATATTCGTGAAGGGTGACTTGGCGGCCATATACAACTCGTAGATGAACATCGTAAAAACCAGTGGCCCGAACAGCAAACTAGCTACCGAGACGAAAAGTTCCGGCTCTTTTACCCCAATTACTTTCAGCAGTGTCACGAGGATGAGCGGCGTCACCCCCAGTAAAACCCCAAGTATCTTCCTTATCTTATCACGCCGTGTATGAATATCTAAGGTGAGGTTGAAAAACTCCCATAAACAAGCTGCTGCAATGATAAAAAATAACACGCTGAAGCTATAAGGCCCTGTAAAAAGACCCGCTAGCATGATAATTACAAAAATTACGGCTGTTACCAACCTTCTCCATAGCCCTTTCATAGATCAACTTACTGCTTTAAACTTCTTTCCACTCGGCGGGTTGCCTAAAAGCAGCCTTTAGTTACCAAATAATGCGCAAGGTAAAAAATAATCTTTTGAAAGCTGCTGTTAATAGGCTACTTTTACGTCCAACTTACGCTTTGGGCGGCAGTAACCAGCATAGTACACCGCATTGTGTTACGCTACTTAGCTCGCGACAAGGCAGCTACGAAAAAAGTTAACAACATGGCCGAAATTCCACAAGACGATCTCAAACGGTACTACTCCATCAGTGAAGTAGCCGAAATTTTTGATATTAAGGCCTCCGTCATTCGCTTTTGGGAAACGGAATTCGACTTCCTCAGCCCCCCTAAAAACGCGAAAGGCGATCGCCGCTTCACCAAAGCCAACCTAGAGCAGCTTCAGCTCATTCACCATCTCGTGAAGGAAAGAGGCTTCACCCTAGAGGGTGCCAGAAAGGAAATTACCGCTCGAAAAGCGGAACTTAGTGAAAAATTAGCCATGCGCAGCCGTTTGCAAGCAGTAAAACAACGACTGCTGCGCTTGCGCGAGGAATTCAATACGCCGGAATAAACCTACTGCCTTGGCCTACTTACTGTTCTATCTTTGCCTCAAGCCGCTTAGCTGGCTACCGCTATCCCTTACCTACCGACTATCGGCTGGCTTATATCACCTACTTTATAATGTCTTCGGCTATCGTAAAGCCGTGGTGCTCGATAATCTTCGCCGCTCTTTTCCTGAAAAAAGCCCTGCTCAAATCAAGGCAGTCTGCCAAGCCTACTATCGCTTTTTCTGCGATTCTATCTTTGAATCCATCCGGCTTTTTTCTATGCCAGAAGAGGAAACCATCCGCCGCTGCCGCGTCACCAATCCCGAGCTACTGTCGCCTTTTGCCGCAGCCGGAAAAAGCGTCATCCTACTAGGAGCCCATTATGCTAATTGGGAAATTGCAGCCCTAGCTTTCTACCAGCAACTGCTGCCGCACGTGACCATGGGCATCTACTCTCCGCTCAAAAATGAAACCATGGATCGGCTCATCATGGGCAATCGCAAACGCTTCGGTACTCGGCTAGTAAGCCGACGGAAAGTGCAAGAATACTTCGACAAGCCTCCCGCTGGCCTAAGTGCCGATTTTTTCATCGGCGATCAATCCCCCAGCAATGCCGCTTGGGAAAAATTACATTGGACGCTCTTCCTACAGCAACCCACTAGCTTCGTGATGGGTGCCGAACGCTATGCCGTGCGTTATAATCGACCCGTTTTTTATATGCGGCTGCGAAGAATCGGTAAAGGCCTACAAGAAGCTACCCTCGTGCCTATTTCCGAAGAACCCCAAACGACTAGCCCCGGCTTTATTACAGAAACCTATGCTAGAGAATTGGAAAAAGAAATACAAAACGCCCCCGAATTTTGGCTCTGGACACACCGCCGTTGGAAACGGAGTGTGCCAGATGAAATACTACCCTTGTTAGCACAACAGCCGTATGTGGCTGGCGAGTATGAACGATAATTTTTTTCAAAAAAAAGAAAAATAACTTACTTTGTGCTGCGTTTTTGTGTTAGCACCATTTAGCTAGCAAGTGTTTTTATCTCTATTCTTTCACTTGGAGGTCTATAAAAATTTCGCTTTCCTCCTATTAAAATCCCTGTTAGAATGACGAATATCCGCCTTTCCAACCATTGCTTTAGTAAACCCCTGAAGGCCAGCTCACCCTTTTCAGTAGCAGCTGCTCTAACCAAGTAACCACTAAAACAGTTGCCGCTAATTTTCGCATGGATTACGGCTCTTGTGTACTTCCTACTAGGCTTCGCTTCGGAACATTGCTTTACTATCCAAGGAGGCGAAAAGTAGCGCCTTACCCATTAGCTGCCAATCGTCAAGACGATTTTGCCGAGGTTTGCATTGCTGGCCATGTAGCGATGAGCTACCTGAACTTCTTCCCAGTCGTAGATCGTATCTACCACGGCTTCTAGCTCTCGGGAAGCAAAGTGAGGCCATATTTTTTGTCGGAAATCGGCGGTCAATTTTTGTTTATAGTCTAGTGATCGGGCGCGTAAGGTAGTACCGTTAATTTGTAGGCGTTTGCGTAAGATCGGACCTAAACTGATGGCCTCTACCCTAGCGCCCCCTAGTGCAGCTAAACTGACCATCCGGCCGTCGATAGCCAGCGCGTCTAAATTTTTTTCAAAATAAGGCGCACCGATAAAATCCAACACAACGTTTGCTCCTTTTCCTTTCGTCTGATCTAATACGGCTTCGGCGAAGTCTTCTTTGCGGTAGTCGATACAGCGCTCGGCGCCCAATGCCAAGAGCCGGTCATGCTTTTGGGTACTAGCCGTTACGATAGGGATCGCACCGGCAAGGCGCACCAATTGAATAGCTGCGGTGCCTACGCCGCTGCCGCCGGCATGAATCAAGACCTGCTCACCGGCTTGCAGCTCTGCGATCCAATGAAGTGCCTGAAAAGCGGTAAGAAAGACTTCTGGAATAGCCGCTGCTTTCGTAAAAGAAATGCCTGCGGGTAAGCGTAATAACATGGACTGATCCACGGCTACCAACTGGGCATAGCCTCCCCCATTGAGTAGGGCACAAACGCCGTCGCCCACGGAAAAATCATGAACATCTTCCCCTACACTCACCACTGTACCGGCCATTTCGAGCCCCAGTAAGGGGTTGGCATCCGGCGGCAAGGGATAGCGGCCCTCCCGTTGTAGTAGATCGGCACGGTTAAGCGCTGTAGCGATGATTCTCACTAGCACTTCCCCTGGCTGCGGATGGGGATCGGGCAGTTCGCTTAAATAGAGTTTTTCTGGCCCGCCAGCTTCGTCGAAAAGTATTGCTTTCATGTTATGGTATATCCAAGTGAAAAGGTGTTAAAGGTAAACCTTCTAGGCTAAATACATTAGCGTCGGCCGGATTGTTTGCCCAAGCATAGCGAATAGCTTGAATCCGATCTTTGCCCCTCGGGTAAATAGCGATTGTTTTCCCATCGGCTTGTAGGAGTGCAGGAGCCCACTGCCACCGCCCCTGCTCATTTTGATAAACGAAGCCTTTGGCGTAGCCGTAAGGCTCATCTCTAACAACAAGACCGCTAGGGACGTGGTTGAAGGCTAGTAGGACTGTGCTGCCATCACGGCTGTGTTTAGCCACCATAGGACTGGCAGCAGTTAGATTAGCCATCCCGTAGATGTTTTTCAAGGCATGTAATGACAAGCGCCGCCCCACTTCCCATTTATTGCGGGGATGAATATCATCGGCTTCTCCAATATCAATGATCACGGCTTGCCCTGTGTTCGGCAGGCTCAAGGTAGCGGTTTGGCTGTTGCGAAGTGAGCCCCAGCCCTCTTCATCGGGGCTTTTTTGTGGCGCTTGAAAATTGGCTAGCTGAGCCCAATAAAAAGGCAGGTCAGGCTGTTTGAAGTGCGACCGCCAACTGTTGATGAGTTGGGGGAACAAGTTGGCGTACCGAAGCGCATCTTCGCCGCCAGTATTGCTTTCCCCTTGGTACCAAAGTATGCCTTTTAAGGGCATACCAGCCAGTGGATGGATCATTTTATTGTAGAGAATAACCGGCATTTGGTTAGAACTGGCGTCTATACGAAAACTACCAATTTGATAGTACCAAGTGCCCGCTAAGGGCAAAGAGCCCGCAGCGGTCTCTAGCCGAAGCATAGCAGCGGAGCTGCTTAGACCACCACCGCCACCCGTGTCTTCTACGCGAACGACAATTATATTTCGCCCAGCTTTAAGCAGTGTAGCCGGCACGGTGTAGATCCTTTCTTCGCTGTATTGGTTGTAAGTTGCACCAATCAATTGGCCATTAAAATAAGTCCAGTCGCTATCATCCACCGCACCAAGATATAGGGTAGCTGCTTGGGCTACCTGCGCTTCGCTGAGTGTAATGACTTTGGCAAAATAAAAGTGCCCGTCCACGGCATCATAGCCACGTGTTTCCCAAAGACCGGGTAATTCCATACTTGGCCATCGGCTGTAATCGGTTTCAGTGTTCCAATAAGCTAGTGCTTCGCCTCTATCTTCTTTAGGTGGCTGTGCGTTGGCACCAAAGTCGGCTCGGTAGCGTGCAAGGGCATTTTCAGTTTTTTGTGTCCGTAATTGTGCGACCAACTGCTGCTGATCGGGAGGCAGCGCAAGTGCAGCTTCACTCATCCAAGGTTCAATACGGCTACCGCCCCAGCTGCTGTGTAACAAGCCTATGGGCACTTCTACTTCTTTACGTAAATAATGCGCAAAATAACTACCAAGGGCACTAAAGGTAGAAATATGTTCCACCGTTCCTCGGCGCCAGGGTGCTGCAATAGAAAGGTGTTCCTCGGGCTGCTCGGCCGTAGATTTGGCGATGGTTATTTCGCGAATAAGAGGGTCGGCAATCACAGCAGCTCTGCTTCCATCCGGATCACTTTGCCCCAACTGCCACTCCATATTAGATTGACCTGAGAGTAGATAGACATCCCCGAAGTAAATATCACTCAACGCAAGGGAGGCTTTACCACTCCGTACGCTCAACGACATAGGGCCACCTGCTGCCTGAGGCGGTAAGCCGAATTCCCAGCGTCCTTGAGCATTTGCTTTGGTCGTGTAGGTTTTGCCTTGAAAAAATAGCTGCACACTAGCTTTAGGCTTCGCCCATCCCCAAATAGGATGATTGACCTCTCGTTGCAAGACCATCCCATCCGTGAAGCTCTCGAAAAAAGTTAGCGGCTGTGCCCATAAAGGAGTGCAAAATGAGGCTAGTAAGCAGCCAAGCAGAAGGGAATATGCATGCATGAATTCGTAGTTTTGTATTGTGCTGCGCCAAATATACTAGCTTTTTTCTATTAGGATGTAAAGCAACTAGAGTCGCCTGATTGACAAAATCTAGGCAATCGTATGCTAGTTTCTTAATTCTATGTAATTTAGTGCCATGTTAGCATCCCCAAAGATCATTTGCTGCCTAGTGGCGCTTCTTTTTTTTAATGCTGTTGCGGCTCAATTAGAGGTTGCCAGTGGGCCTCCTTATACACCGCAGAACCTAATTGAAACTGTTTTTCTAGGGAGTGGTGTGGAGCTAGTCGATATAGTTTATACTGGTAATGCACAAGCCACTGGTTTTTTTGAAGGTGGTAATAACGCTATTGGTTTGGATAGAGGTATTGTGCTCTCCACGGGTCGTGTTAAAGGCACTTTCAATCAAGTAGATGTAGAGAATGTAGGCGCTGATTTTGCTAGTACTGATTTTATGAACCCGCCGGTTACGGATCCAGACTTAGCACTATACTTAGACGACCCTACCCTTGGCCTAGATGATATTGTAAGCTATACCATACGATTCAGGCCTTTCGGAGATAGCATCCGATTTCGGTATGTGTTTGCCTCAGAAGAGTATCCTGAGTTTGTTTGCTCTGCTTTCAATGATATTTTTGGGTTTTTCATCAGTGGACCAGGCATCAATGGGCCTTTCTCTAATAACGGAGAAAACCTAGCTGTAATACCAGGTACGAACTTACCCGTTCGGATCAACACCGTCAATGGTGGCCAAGCCGCTGGCGATGCCCCTTGCGACCTAAGTAACAGCCAATTTTATGTGGATAATAATGATAGCGACCTACAGCCGGTTTTCGACGGGCTTACGACCGTTTTCATTGCCGAAGCAGCCGTTATTCCCTGCGAAGAATACACGATCAAAATCATATTAGCCGATGTGGGAGATGGCCTGTTCGACTCGGGCGTATTTTTAGAAGCTCGTAGTTTTGAAGCTTCCGGGCTGCAATTAAGCTTTACAGGGCTCTCACTAGACAATTCCATGGCAGAAGGCTGCCGAGATGCGACGATCACCTTCACGCAGCCAGAAGCCCTACAAGAAGTTCAGCCTATTAGCTTTCGAATATTTGGCGATGCAAGCCCCGGTCTGGATTATACCGCAATTCCTAATCCCCTTATTGTGCCAAGCGGCGAGCGGGAAATAAGCTACACTATTCAAGCCTTTGAAGACAACTTAGCAGAAGGCGATGAATTCATTTATATAGAGGTGCGGCAATCACCTTGTTCTTTGGATACTTTTACCATCCGCATACGCGACAATATTTTGGTGCCTGGCTTTTTACCTGATTCGCTACTCGTTTGCCCCGGCGATACGGTAGCCTTAGATGCTAATTTGCCGGTAATGACACCAGCGGCACCCACTTTCACTAATAGCACTCCTTTAACTATTGGCCCCAACATCAGTAGCCAGTCTTCCTTCATCGACGTGAGCGGCGTGGCGCCTACTATTCTCCAAGCCGGCGTTATTCAATCGGTTTGTATTGACAGCCTAACGCATCAGTGGCTCGATGATGTAGATATATACCTAATTGGCCCCAATGGCCAAATTTTATCCCTCACAACCGATAATGGAGGCGATGGAGGTAACTTATCCTTGGAAGATGCCTATATCCGTACTTGCTTTACCCCCACTGCCTTGGATAGTATTGCTCCGCCAGGAGGGGTCAGCGGGCCAGAAAACATTCCTTTCACGGGGGAATGGCAACCTGAAGGGGCTTGGCAAAATCTATATGGCGATTTCTTTACCACCAATGGCCGATGGGAACTTCGCGTATTTGACGATGCCAACGGTTTTGGTGGCACGCTTTGGTCTTGGCGAATTACCTTCGAGCCTATCTATAGTATCGATTATAGTTGGTCGCCCGATACTAGTCTCAGCTGTTATGATTGTCCAACACCTTTGTACTTGGGCGAAGAAGTAGGTTACTTTTATGTGAATGCTACTGATGTGTATGGCTGTATGCTACAAGATAGCGTCTTTGCATCTTATCGCCCAACGCCTACGCTTGATAACGTACGCTGCGAAATGGCTACGGACTCTAGCCTAACGATCGGTTGGGAAGCTGTTGTGGATGCCCTTGGTTATGAAGTAAGGCTAGACGAACGCAACTGGCTAGCCGTGGGGAATGCCACTTCTTTTACTTTTGAAAATTTAAGACCCGATTCCACCTACTCGATTTATGTTCGCGCCTTATTTAATAACTGTCCTAGTCCGCAGTTCAATATTTTTTGCCGAACGACTCCTTGCATCCCTCCTCAATTAAGCGCAACCAACCTTATCGATCCTAGTTGCTCCGACGATGCAAATGGGCAAATTACGATAGCGGCAACAGGCCGAAGAGCCCCCTTTAGCTTTACATTGAACAATGAAGCTCTTCTGGCAGGTACTATCACTGGACTGGCAGCTGGCAACTATTTATTAGCAGTAGAAGACACGCTTGGCTGCCGCGACAGCCTCGACTTTATCATGGTAGCACCTGCACCCATAGCAGCCGCCATCTCCTTAGAGGCGGCTGTCTCTTGTACCGACGCACAAGACGCCCGCTTAGTAGCACTCGTAGCAGGTGGCACCGCTACTTACACTTACCTATGGAACGGTAACCCAGGCGATAGCCTGCTCAGTAATGTAGGTGCTGGTAGCTATATTCTCCATATCACCGATGCTAATGGATGTAGGGCAAGTGATACCCTAGTAGTAGAAAACCCTGCTAGCTTGCGTATTGATCAACTTAGTAGTAGCCCCAATGGATGTGCAGCACAAGCTAGTGGCAGCCTTCAAATAGCTGTAAACGGTGGAAGCGGAGCCTACACGTATAATTGGAGCGAACCCAACTTAGGTAATACACCCAACCCCAGTCAGTTACAAGCCGGTAACTATAGTGTAACTGTAAGTGATGCTAACAACTGCCAAGATAGCGCTAGCATGCTGGTGGAACAAGAATTTATCGAACTAGCCAGCTTACAAACAACCAATAATAATTGCGCTAGCGAAAGCCTTGGTATGGCTACTTTAGTGGTGAATCAAGCGCAAGGATTACTCGCCTACCAACTTAGCACACCAAGTGGCAACTTGGCGGCTACGGTATCTGGCTCGCAACTTACTTTTAATAATTTGGCCAGTGGTGCCTATCAACTTACGGTAACTGACGCTAGAGCTTGCCAAGATAGCCTGCTTTTCATCATTGCAGAGCCGCCACCCATTCGTGGTACGGCCAGCATAGAACCCATCAATTGCCTATCCCCTACTGCTAGTATCCTTTGGAACGGCGGTGGCGGTAGCGGCGACCTGAGCTTCAACTGGTCGAACGGAAGCAATAGCGCTAGTATAAGCGGACTGCTAGCAGGGCAATACAATCTGAGCATAACAGATGCGGCTGGCTGTTCTTTGCAACAGTCGTTCCTTATTGATACCTATAACTTCCCTAGCATACAAACGCTTATTCAGCCAGTGAGCTGCGCAGAAGCGGTTGATGGTGCTATTTATCCCACTTTTACGAATGTACAGCCACCTGTCAATTATGCTTGGTTATCGGCTGATGGTGTTGAAGTTGGACGCGATGCTGCCTTAACCCAAGTAGCCGCAGGCACCTATCGCTTAGTGGGGCAAGATGCCCAAGGTTGTCCGCTAGACGAACTTTTTATCTTAACAGCTCCCGAACCATTAAACCTTGCCATTACCTTAGAAGATATCCGCTGCGCAGGAGAAAGTAACGGTTTGCTTGAGCTAACCGCTAGCGGTGGTACGCCTGGCTATCGCTATCGCATCCAAGGGCAAAGTGAATGGCAAACCAATAATTTGCTAATTGGCTTAGCAGCTGGTAGTTACCGCATTGAGCTAAGTGACCAGCAAGATTGCCGATTGCTTAGCAGCCCCGTTTTTATTACGGAACCTCTACCACTAGAGCTTTCGTTAGGAGACCCCCTCACGGTAACTTTTGGTGATTCCCAACAGCTTTTTCCCCGTATCAGCGGTGGAGGTGGAAATATTCTAGCCTATCGCTGGCTACCACAGGATAGCAGCCTCTTCTCTTGCCTAGACTGCCCGATACCTTTCATTAGCCCAATCGACCAAGCAAGTATCCGCCTGCAAATAACCGATAGTAGAGGCTGTTTGGCAGAGGATGAATTGGCGGTGTTTGTACGCAAGGATTTTACGCTACTTGTTCCTACAGGCTTTAGCCCCAATGGGGATGGACAGAACGACCGGCTCATTGTACATGGTAGCTTTGGCATGCAAGTGTTGCAATTCCAAGTCTTTGATCGTTGGGGGGAACTAGTATATGAAAAGCTCAATTTCCCCGTCAATGAGGATACGGAAAGCTGGGATGGCTTGTTCCGTAACGAAAGTGCTCCAGCAGGCACTTACCTTTGGCAAGCACGCGCCTTACTACCCGATGGAAGTGAACAAAATTACCGAGGGCAAACGACACTTATCCGTTAATCCACTCCACGCGGAAGATGTGCGCAGGCCATTTATTAGGATCTAGCATTACGAAGTTTTGGCCGGCATTCCAATGGTAAATTTCGCCTGTAAGCAGGTCTCTTACGCGAAAGGGGCGGTTACCGATCAAGTCGCCTGATACAGCTACAATCCCTTGCTGAGCATGTTGCGCATCGAAGCTAACGATCGTCCAAATCAAATTGGTTCTAGCATCATCCCACTTCAGAAAGCTAAGCAACTGGTCATTATCGGTGGCCGTAAATTGAATATTATTGGTCTGCTGCAAGGCAGGGTTTTCTCGCCGCGCCTTGTTCAAACGAGTGTAGGCATCGGTGAGGCGGTTTCGATAACTCCAGTCATAGTGGCGAGCATAGTACTTCTCACTATCGTAGTACTCTTCCTTTCCGGTTGTATTTCCTCTGTTTTCAACCAATTCATAGCTGGGGCCGTATAAACCATAGCTTGAGGAAAGGGTGCCTGCCAGCAACAAGCGTTTGACAAATTGATTCGAGCCGGCTCCCATCATTTCGTATGCCAAAATATCGGGCGTATTGGGCCAGAAATTAGGGCGCATTACCTCGGCTAGCTCCCCGCTGCTGAGTTCTAGCAAGTACTGCCGCATCTCCTGGGGGCTGGTTCGCCAAGTGAAGTAAGTGTAGGATTGCTGGAAGCCGCGTTTGGCAAGTTCCGCCATCACCTTAGGCCGAGTAAAAGCTTCGGCCAAAAAAATAGTATCAGGGTAGGTGGTGTAAATCTTCCCAATCAACCACTCCCAAAAACGATAAGGCTTGGTGTGTGGATTATCCACTCGGAAGATTTTCACCCCTGCTTCACACCAATAAACGACCACACTAAGCAGCTCATTCCACAGCTTCTCCCAGTCGGCCGTTTCGAAGTTGATGGGTACAATGTCTTGGTATTTTTTGGGTGGATTCTCAGCGTAAGCAATCGTTCCATCTGGCCGCCAGATGAACCATTCTGGGTGCTCGGTGATGTAGGGATGGTCAGGCGCACATTGGAACGCTAGGTCGAGTGCTACATCAATTCCCTTTCCCGCAGCAGCTTTTACAAGGGCTTTGTAATCATCCACTGTGCCCAACTCGGGCAAAATAGCTTTGTGCCCCCCTTCATCGCTTCCAATGGCCCAAGGACTGCCTGGTTCGTCCGCTAGTGCTTCGGTGGCATTATTTCGCCCCTTTCGGTTGCGTTTACCAATAGGGTGAACGGGCGGCATATAGAGCACATCGAAGCCCATTTCCTCTAAGCGCGGCAGTAGCGCCTGCACGTCTTTTAGTGTACCGCTACGATTAATATCGGGGCTGGCTGAGCGAGGAAAAAGCTCATACCAAGCACTGTAACGCTCCTTCAGTCGCCCAACACGAACTTGCAGTTGATGATCGTATGTAGTGGTGTGCTGACGCAGGGGCAAGGCTTCAATTTGTAGCGCAAAAGCAGCGGAAAGCACCGTGTCGATGGCTCCCTCCGTGGCTAGCTGCTTAGCTAGTTCTACTAAGGGTTTGCCTTTTGTTTTACCATGCAGCTTCACCGCTTCGTGAAGTAGCTGTATCCCGATTTGTAGCTCCACCTGCATATCTTGGCCATCCGCTAGCTTCTTAAGGAAACCGTTACGCCAGGTAAGCAAATGATCCACCCAAGCAACCACCCGATAGAGGTAGGTGCCCTGCTGCTCTACAAGGAAAGTGGCCGTCCACTCATCATTAGGATGCTCCTGCATGATTACCTCCGCCCACTTTTTGCTGCTCTCGTGCCGATACTCCACGATTGCCCGAAGATAATCGTGGCCATCGCCGAAAACGCTGGCCTTAACATGTACGGCCTCCCCTACTACTCTTTTAATGGGAAAGCGGCCATTATTCACCTGCGGTGATACATGATCAATGATGGTACGGTTCTGCATAGCTCCTGTTTGTAGGGCGAAGATAGAAAGGTCTAGCACTTTTTATAGGCCCAAAGATGAAAAAGATGAAAATTTATCTCCCCTACCACCACTCCACGATCGCCAGCGAAGGCTGCCCTAGGTACGCTAGCCTTTACCGAAAGTCTTGCGCTGCACCTTGCCCTTGCCCCTGCGAGCGAAGCGGCAGCCAATAGAACAACACTGTTGGTGGCATAAAATTAATATTCTCCTATGTTAAATATTTATAAAATTTTTAGCAAGTAAATGCTGAGAATCGAAATTTTAATTTATATTTACAGCGCAAGGGCGTATTTCCCTTGTTTTTACCACACACTTCTAAACACAGTAAATTATGGATTGGTTACCACTCGTTATTCAATTGCTCAGCGGCGCTGCTGGCGGCAACTTGATCGCTAGCCTAGTCAAAAATCTTGACATGGGCACCCTGATCAACAGCATCCTCGGTATTGCCGGCGGTGGCATTGGCGGCTCTATTCTTAGCTCTTTGGGGCTAGGTGGTGTGGCCGCAGCGAACGCCTCTAGCGGTATGGACATTGGCAGTATTCTTGGCAGCGTCGCCGGCGGTGGCGTTGGCGGTGGTGTGCTGCTAACTATCGTTAGCCTTATCAAAAGTGCTTTAGGCAGCAAATAAGCATAGCCGCTTTGGGCTACAAGTGCCGCGCTACGAATTAGGTAGCGCGGCACTTTCATTTTCGTAAACTTTGAAAAACACTAAAACTTAACATAACAAAGCTCCCCCAAAAGCCTCGAAAAGCGTATCTTGGCGCCAAATGTTTGTGTTATGCGCACCACGATGCTCAACCGCCTTATTTTCCTACTAGCTTGTCTGCTTCCCCTTTGGGCAAACGGGCAAATCCTGCTACAAGACAACTTTAGCGACGGAGACCTCCTCAACCCTAATTGGTTAGGCGATGTGGATAACTTTATCGTCAACAGCGAGCAAATGCTGCAACTCAATGCGCCGGAGGCTGGCAATAGCACGATCTCCTTAGTTGCACAAACGGTGAGCGACCAAAGCGTTAGCTTTGAATTTTTAGTGCAATTCCCTTTCGCGCTATCCGCTTCTAATTACGCAGCCATTGAGCTAAGCGGACGCCACGCCAATGGCGATGCTGCCTTCTATCAGCTCAGAATCGGTGGTATTTCAGGTAATGATGACGCTTTGGTTTTTTCCACCTCTTCTACCGATGTAATAGCTATTCCTCTCATAAACGGAATAGTGGGCGCCCTAGGTGGTACTAGCATCAACTCCCGTATTCGGCTCAGTAGAGGGATCGACAATATATGGACACTAGAGGCCGACCACAGCGGTGGCAACAACTTCCAATTGGAAGGATCGGCGCAAGACTTGGTTATAGAACCCGCCGCGCTACAAAAATTTAGTTTGACCTGTATTTATA
Organism: Lewinella sp.; assembly: GCA_036735605.1. Lineage (GTDB taxonomy): Bacteria > Bacteroidota > Bacteroidia > Chitinophagales > Saprospiraceae > Neolewinella. The sequence goes on from DAINNZ010000068.1 coordinate 15,961, forward strand.
CTGCCACGCGTACCACGGCCTTCTCCTTTGACGACTTCCTTGTTGGCCCTGTAACACCCGATACAATGGCTCCTTTTATCGATCAAGCATTTATTGAAGGGCCTAGTAGCATACGGCTTATTTTCTCAGAGCCCGTTTTATCCAATCCGATCGATCAGTTAGCTAACTATCAGTTCAATATCGCTAGTCCGCAGCTTTCAAGTGTAATGGCGAGTGAGGGCTCCGTACGCCTAAATTTCGATGGCCCATTACCCGCAGGTGTGGAGATGGAAGTCAGCGTCAATCAAATAATTGATTGTAGCGGCAACGAAGCTACGGACTTGATCGCTAGCTTTTTTATAACCCCCACGGTAGTTCCTAGTAGTGATAATTTGATTATCACCGAGTTTATGGCCGATCCCACTCCCGTGGTAGGCTTACCAGAAGCCGAGTATGTGGAAATTTTCAACCGAGGCACTACCACGATTGCTTTAGATGGGCTGCAAATTGCCACGGCCAGTACTACAAGACCCGTTGTGCCTTTCTCGTTGGAACCAGGTCAATACGCTATTATTTTACGCCCCGAAGATATTAATAGTTTTCCCACCGATTTACGGTTAGGCATTACCCCCAGTATGCCCACCTTGGTGAATGGCAGTGGTACAATACGCTTACTATTCAACGGGCAGCTCATTCAAGAGCTTAATTATAACCCTAGTTGGTTCGACGATCCTAGCAAAGCGGATGGTGGCTATAGCCTAGAACTTAGCGATCCTTATACCAACGATTTCAACTGCGCCGGCTTATGGGCCGCTAGCCGCGACCCAAGAGGCGGTACGCCCGGCCAGCAAAATAGCGTTATTGGCTTGGCAATAGATACCCTAGGCCCCAGTATTTTGGCGGCGGGCTTTTTACAAAGTTCCATTGAAATCAGCTTTAGTGAGCAATTGGCTGAATCCGTTACTGTCGAAGCATTTAGTCTCAGCCCCGATCTCGGTATTTTACAACTGAATGCCACTAGCGACCCAAACACCTACCAGCTTGAAATTAGCAACTTGCCATCGAGCGGACAAGTTTACACCCTCAGCCTTAGCGACGAAGTGAGTGATTGTGCAGGCAATACCTTAGCTGGTAGCTCTAGTGTACAACTAGGTCTCGCCGAAATTGCTAGTCCGGGCGATGTGGTTATTAACGAGATTCTCTTCAATCCTTACACCGCTGGCGTTGACTTTGTAGAGGTCTTTAACTGCTCCGATAAAATACTGCGTATCAATGGCTGGAATTTATTGAATGAAAGTAGTACTAGCAGTAATAATCGGCAAGTGGTAAACAGCAATACCCTCCTACTTCCAGGAGGCTTCTTAGTCTTCACCCCTGATGAAGAAAACATCCTACGCAACTACCCCGATCAAGCGCAAAGACAGTTCTTAGTGCGCAATACGCTGCCTAGCCTCCCAGATGATGCCGGCAACCTTACCATCCTTAATCAAAATGCGGAAGAGCTTGATCGTTTCGATTACACGGAAGATATGCACAGCGGCCTGCTTTCCGACCTAAACGGCGTAAGCCTAGAGCGCATCAATACGAAAGCAGCTACGCAGCAAGCCGGCAACTGGTTCAGCGCAGCCTCCCAAGTGGGTTATGCAACCCCTACGCGCCCAAATTCCCAAACACGCAATTTGCCCAGCGACACAGAAAACTTCTTCTTCCTCGAAGATAATATCCTTAGCCCCGACGGAGACGGTTTCCAAGACGCCCTATTGATCTACTACAACACCCCTAGCGCCGGCTGGAATGCCCGCCTTAGGATACTCGATGCCAACGGCCGACTAGTTAAAATACTACGCCCGAGCGACTTACTAGCAGGAAGCGGTACCCTCATCTGGGACGGTAGCCGCGACGATGGCCAACGCGCCAGAACGGGGGCCTATGTAATACTCGTTGAACGCTTCCACCCCGACGGTAGCACTGCTAACGAAAAATTAGTAGTAGTTGTGGCGAACTAAAGCGTACTTTGCGGTCTTTTAACAAAGGAATTGGTTTTATTCAAAGACCGTACGCTCAAAGTTCATCACATTATGTTCATACAACTCCCCTCGGAGCCTTCCTTGCTCGACCGTTTCTTGCGCTATGTACAAATCGACACTCAAAGCGATCCCGATAGCAGCACTTTTCCTAGTACCGAAAAACAAAAAGACCTAGCTCGTATTTTGGTTCAAGAGCTGCTCGAAATAGGTATCCAAGATGCAGCGATGGATGAATTCGGCTATGTCTATGCGACCATACCCGCCACAAAAGGAGGCGAAAACGCGCCTACCATCTGCTTTTGTAGTCACATGGATACCAGCCCCGATGCTAGCGGAAAAGACGTACAACCGATCGTACACCATAACTACCAAGGTCAAGATTTAGTACTACCCCTCGATCCCAAGATCGTCTTACGGCAAGCCGAACACCCCGATCTAGCCGAACAGCACGGCAACGATATTGTCACCGCCTCCGGCAATACCCTACTTGGTGCCGACGATAAGGCTGGCGTAGCAGTCATCATGGCCGCAGCACACTACCTTATGCAACACCCCGAAATACCCCATGGCCGCATTCGTATTCTCTTCACCCCAGATGAAGAAATAGGCCAAGGCGTAAATTACGTGGACCTAGAAAAACTAGGCGCCGATTTCGGCTATACCATGGACGGCGAACGCCTAGGCAGCATGGAAGACGAAACCTTCAGTGCCGATGGTGCCAGTATCCATATCAAAGGCGTAAGCGCTCATCCAGGTTTTGCCTACAACAAAATGGAGAACGCCATAAAAATTGCAGCCGACCTCATCACGGCACTTCCTAAAGATCGTCTTAGCCCCGAAACTACTAGTGGCCGAGCTGGCTTCATCCATCCGGTGGCCGTAAAAGCTATCGGAGAGGAAGCACGTATCGATCTCATTCTGCGCGACTTCGAAACGGCTCGGCTAACAGATTATGCTACAGCCTTGCAAAACATTATCAAAAAAATAGCTCCA
>DAINNZ010000069.1:0-18918 GCA_036735605.1 Lewinella sp.
GCAAGAGCCCAGGCTCCTTCGCCGAATAAGCAGCTAGGGAGACTTGTTGGTCACTCTCTTGCGCCACAAAACAGCCCTTGCCCCTGCCTTCGGCCAATGAAAAGGAGGGGCAACAAACCAAGAGAAATCCAATCTAAAGGCACAAAAAAAAAGACGGATAGAGAGAACTGCGCCTTTGTAAGCAAGCTCTGCTCTTTTCAGTAAGCCTTGCTCCTGCATTTATGCCAATATGGATGCGCATTTTGGTTATTTTACGCTACCAATTTCAGGAATCAAAAAACAGCCCATCTAATCAAGCTAAGGCATCATGGCTAACCCAACTGGTCTTCATCCTGCGAAATATCGGTGTCTTGTAGAATCAGTATGGCCTGAAAAACAACCAGTAAGGCAGTAGCCGAAGCCGTAAAAAAAATCAACAAGGGAGAAGAAAATAGGCCTGTCAGGAGCAGCAAAAAACAAGCCCCTAAGAAAATGTAGATGGAGTAGTTACGAATCCGCATAAGGAATAGGTTGTTCCTTCTAGGAAGGAGATGGTTGGTTAGATTTTCTGGCAGCGTCATCAGGCAGGTTTGCGCACAGGGGCGATTGCGGGCTGTCACTTCGCTAGTGCTGTTTAAAGCGGGCACACTGTGCTGGGGCAAGGGCAGCTTGATAGCGTAAGCGTGTACAACACACCCTAAGCCATTGGCTACTAGGGCAATGCGGTGGGATCTTGAAGAACCCGACAGCCTCCCTAATTTTTGTTGTTATAACTAAAACCTCAACGGCTTTGGCGCGGTGATGTAATATAAAAAGAAGGATTTGGTTGTAAAAACTGATAGCTTTTTTTAACACCCTTCTCACTACACTATACCCAAACCAAAGTATTTTGGGATTACTAGACTTGAATCGATGTGGTTGGAGAATTTCTCACTGGTTCTCCACGCCTTTGGCTGCATCAAAAAGCCTAGCCGCCCGTACGGATGCCTGTATTTTTTGACTTACCAAGGGCGCGGATAAGGGCGCGATAATTTTCCCAAGGCTGCGTAAAACGATCACTGAAGGTAAACCACATCGGTTCAAGTATAGCTTAAGCTAGACGCGGCTTTAAGCGCCTAGCTGGAAACCAAAATAGCCAGTGCTCAATTCCGACACTTATTAGAGTTGTTCCTTAAAAGCGTAGTGGTTTGTCTAAGCGGTGGAGATAGGCTACGTCTTGCGCTACAAAACGAACCCTTGCCCCTGCCCTGCGGGCAAAACGAACAAAGGCTATACAATCGGAGTAAGACCCTGCGATGAAATCCAGATAGAGCTCCATCAGCTGTAAAGACGCGAGGTTTAGCTCATCGAATAGCCGGAGCAACTTACCATTTGCGCAGGCTCACCGCTTGTTGGTTCTTTTGAAAACGAAGCGTAAACTTGACTTCGTGGAAATGAGGCAGCCGAAAGCGGGACGGTAAGGGGCGGCTAAAAGCCCAAGGCTCGGTAGGAATGCCGAGGAAATTACGATCCAACTCCCCGTTGCCATTGATATCGTGAAAGAGGGCAAAGGCGTATTGTTTCCCGATCTGCAAAGAATCAATTTTGATGGTTAAGCTCCCTTTTTGGATTACCTCAACTGCCAGCAAGCGAGCTTTTTCGCGGTTGAGGAAATCCTCTTCGGATTCATATATGCCGACCCAGATGCTACCCGATTGCTTCGTTACGTTACCAATAATTAGTTCAAGCGCAGCGTGCACGGGCGGTGCTGCAGAAGCAGTTAGCAGCAAGACTGCGAAGAAGAGATAGAGGGGATAGAGGAAAATTTTCATAGCCTATGCAGTAGTGAAACCATGTTACATAAGTTATCTAAACGAAAAAATTGGGTAGCAGATAATGGATTAGGATGAAAATAAGTCTTAAGTGTCGGTAATAGACAAAAAAGACCCTGCGAGAGAAGATACGTCGCTGGGCGGTTGTTTGGATTTTTTGCAGTGGGGTGGTTGTGGGTGAAGCGAGGGGAAATGGTCAGTTGGACGGGTCCATTTGACTAAAAAATGGACAGTTGGATGCGTCCAAGGGTGTAAAAAACAAGCAATAGCGGCGAAGAATACAGCCGCTTGAGATGGTGGTTTTGCTGGGTAAAACGCGGGGAAATGGTCGGTTGGACGGGTCCATTTGACTAAAAAATGAACAGTTGGATGCGTCCAACCGCTCACTCTTACGTATATTTGTAGTGCAGTAAAGTAGCTCGCCTCATGTAAGCAATCGTATGCATTTAGTTCTCCAAGAAGTTCAGACTTTCATCCAAAGAGAAAAGCTATTCCATCAGAATGACAAGCTGCTCATAGCCATCAGTGGCGGTATGGACAGCGTGGTACTCACAGATGCGATCCGAGTACTCGGCTACTCCTTTGGCTTAGCGCATGTCAATTTCCAACTGCGTGGCACAGAGAGCGATGGCGACGCCGATTTCGTCCGATCGCTCGCAAAAAAATTAGGTGTTGCTTTCCATTACTTCACTTTCGACACTAACAGCCACTGCCAACAAACAGGCTTGAGCATTCAAGTGGCTGCGAGAGAAGCCCGTTACACCTGGTTAGAAAAAGTATGCAAAGAAGAAGACTATGATTACATCCTTACAGCTCATCATTTGGATGATAATGTTGAAACCTTCTTGCTGAATTTTTTACGAGGAACAGGAGCCGTTGGCGTGGCTGGCATTCCTCCTGTGCGAGGAAAGGTGACCCGGCCACTGCTGAGCACGACTAGGCACGACCTAGTTACCTACGCAAAAGAAAGCCAACTGCTTTGGCGCGAAGACAGCAGCAACAAGAAGGACGATTATAAGCGTAACTACCTTAGACATCACGTAATTCCGCACTTACAACAGTTGCAACCTGCCTGGGGTGAAGTGATGCGGAACAACTTTGAGCATTTACGTCAAGGGAAAGAGCTACAGCAAGCAGCTTTCCGTAGCTACTGGGAGCAGGCGCTCAATGCAGCTGGCCATATTCAGCGGCAGCAACTGCCAGAGGACAAAAATTTGGCTCTCAGTGTGCTCCTTTCAGGCTTAAGTGCCTACGGATTTACATCCGAGCAGTGTCGGCAGCTCTTACATGCAAAAACGGGCAGCGTGATCCGACCCGAAAGTTCATCGGCGTATCAGGCCATCCCTACTGCCAGGGAAATTCGATTATATGCTGTAGAGACAAAAGGAGTTGTATCGAATGATGTCGCCCTATCTATCCATCGTTTGCCCGCCCAATTACGCTTAAGTACTAAGACGTCGATCAGCCTAAGACGTGTTTCCAAACCGGATCATTTGTCAGGTAATCAGCAAAGCGTTTACCTACATAAAGATCTAGCCTTTCCACTTCAAATCAGACCTTGGCAGGCTGGCGATCGCTTCCAGCCCTTTGGCATGGCAGGCCACCACAAAAAAGTGCAAGATTTCCTTACCGACCTAAAAATAGATGCCTACCACAAGCAAAATATTCAAGTGTGCATCGATGCTAGCGGTGAAATTATATGGATAATCGGCCTGCATATTGCTGAATCGGCTCGGGTATCTTCCGAAGATAGTGTATGTATTGAGGCAAAAATGATAGTCACTTAGACCATTGCTATAAGCGATCCCATTTTTTGTCAGTCCTTAACCGCATCGCTGCTGTATTCTATTCATCAACGGAATGCCGCCCTACCACCTTAACGATTAGCCTTTTTGGTCAAATCATCGGCCCGCTACAAGCGGCACCCGAGCCTATTCTATAACATTGGGGAGACAACTACCTCTATATATCGCAGCACCCGTGAAACCAACAAAATACGCTAGCTAAAATTTTTAATTTGGCTAAAGCAGGGGCAAGTGTCACTTTGGAGCGCAAGTGCAGAAGGTACGAGTGGCGAGAGGAAGCAGGGGAAATGGTCGGTTGGATGCGTCCATTTGACCAAAAAAGGAGCAGTTGGACTCGCCCAATCGAACAAATACCATCGTAGTAAGCTCGGTAGAATGAGACCTGCAAAAGCTGGATTTGCTGGGTAAAACACGGGAAAATGGTCAGTTGGACTCGTCCATTTGACCAAAACAGGAGCAGTTGGACTCGTCCAATCGAACAAATATCATCGTAGTAAGCTCGGCAGAATGAGACCTGCAAAAGCTGGCTTTGCTGGGTAAAACACGGGAAAATGGTCAGTTGGACTCGTCCATTGGACTAAAAAAAGAGCAGTTGGACTCGTCCAACAACATGATTACCAATCAGTAACCTAAAGGATGTGCAGATGAAGTATCAAACGCATACAACTAACTTCCATGCCGCTATGTATTTGAGACAAAACGAGATAATTCACTAGTTTGAGTCTAAGCTAAAAGGTTATTCTAAAAAAAATAGGCTATTCCCAAAGGTCTTAGTACCTTAGCTTTTCGTTTAGAGAATATATTTGTGGCAAAACATACAAATACAGGCAAGGAGAAGGTAACCCCTTTGATGGGGCAGTACAACCAAGTAAAGGCCAAGTACCCTGATGCAATCCTGCTCTTCAGGGTAGGCGACTTTTATGAAACCTTTGGTGAGGATGCTATAAAAACGGCACAAGTACTGGGTATTGTCTGCACGAGTAGGAACAACGGCGGTAGCGACGTAGAGCTGGCAGGTTTCCCTTATCATAGCTTAGATGTTTATCTCCCACGATTAGTACAAGCTGGTTATCGGGTAGCCATTTGCGAGCAGCTAGAAAAGCCTAGTAAAGAAAAAAAGATCGTCAAAAGAGGGGTAACAGAAATTGTAACGCCTGGCCTAGCGGTGGATGATAAACTATTGGATCACAAAAAAAATAATTTTTTGGCCAGCCTTTATATTGGTTCTGGCAGGAGAGCGACCAATGGATTAGCCTTACTAGATATCAGCACAGGCGAATTTATGGCAGCGGAGGGCAACCTAGATTATATCGACAAGCTGCTGCAAAGCTTTGAACCTAAAGAGGTTATTCTAGGGAAGGATAAGAAGGCAAGCTTCCAAGAGCGCTATGGAGAGCGTTTTTACATAACCCCTCAAGATGAGTGGATATTTACGCTAGACTACGCGAATGAAAAACTACTAGGCCACTTTCAGGCTGCCAGCTTGAAAGGTTTTGGTATAGATGAGCTTACAAGTGCTCAAATAGCCGCTGGTGCGATCTTACACTATTTGGCGAGTACGGAAAATAAGAATCTTCAGCATATTACCCGAATCAGTCGTTTAGCCAGTGACCGCTACGTTTGGCTAGACCGTTTTACAATCCGCAATCTTGAATTGGTACATAGCCCCCATGAAACCGGTGTGCCATTGGTTAAAGTTTTAGACAAGACCGTTACGCCTATGGGCGGGCGTTTATTAAGAAAGTGGGTTGTTTTACCATTAACAGATGTCGCTAGCATAGCCGCTAGACAAAAAGTAGTGGGCCAATTCACCAGCAGCCCTACCCTTTTGCAAGAAGTAGATGAACTGCTAAAACAAATCGGTGACTTAGAGCGGCTCATCTCTAAAGTCCCACTCGGGAAAGTTAACCCAAGGGAGGTGAGACAACTCAAGAAAGCCCTGCTCGTGCTGCAACCACTTAAAAGCCTATTGCTTGCATCCGAAAGCCCAGAATTACAAGCACTAGCAAACAAATTGAATCTTCTACCAGACTTATGTGCCGAAATTGATCGACGCCTAAAAGAGAATCCTCCCGTAAACTTAAACAAAGGAGGTGCTATTCAGGACGGCTTTAACGCAACGCTAGATGACTTAAGAGATATCACCAAAAACGGGAAAAGCCGCTTAGCTGGAATTCAGAAAAGAGAGATTGAACGAACCGGCATAAGCAGCTTAAAAATTGGATTCAATAATGTATTTGGTTACTACCTAGAAGTAACTAACAAGTATAAAAACGAAGTACCCTCCGATTGGATACGAAAACAAACGCTGACAAATGGAGAGCGCTATATCACAGAAGAGCTAAAAGAGCTAGAGCATAAAATACTTCATGCAGAAGATCAAATACTTGAGCTAGAACAGCAACTTTATACAGCACTTATTCTTTTCATACAAGCTTACATTCAACCCATTCAAGTAAACGCGAATCATTTAGCCCGTTTAGACTGCCTGCTAGGCTTTGCTAAGCTAGCTAATCGCTATCATTATGTAGCTCCTGTCATCGATGACAGTTTCACCATTGACATCAAACAAGGGCGGCATCCCGTCATTGAACAACAACTTGCTATTGGGGAGCAATATGTTCCAAACGATGTTTATCTCGACCGAGACGAGCAGCAAATCATCATGATCACTGGCCCCAATATGTCGGGCAAGTCAGCTTTACTACGGCAAACTGCACTTATTTGTTTGTTAGCACAAATGGGAAGCTTTGTACCAGCAGAGTCTGCTCATATAGGCTTAGTGGATCGTGTTTTCACCCGAGTAGGAGCTAGCGATAATATTAGTAGCGGGGAATCTACTTTCATGGTAGAGATGAATGAAACGGCTAGTATCATGAACAACATCACCGATCGCAGCCTAATTCTTCTAGATGAAATTGGTAGAGGAACTAGCACTTTTGATGGCATCAGTATCGCTTGGGCTATCGCAGAATTTTTGCACAATAACGGTAATTGCCGCCCCAAAACGCTATTCGCTACGCATTACCACGAGCTCAATGAACTTGGCGAGCAGCTACCCCGGATCCACAATTACAATGTCTCTATCAAAGAAATGGGTAACAGAATATTGTTCTTAAGAAAACTAGTAGCGGGAGGCAGTCAACACAGCTTTGGTATTCACGTTGCTCGAATGGCCGGTATGCCTAATAGCATTGTAGCAAGAGCAACTGAAATTTTAGCTCAGCTAGAACAACAACATATAGGAGATAGCCAAGTTGCTGTTCATTTAAAGGGAGATAAGAATGGATCGAATCCCCCTCCTTCACAACTAAAAGCACCCACTCAAAATCTAAGTGCCACCGCTATCCAAATGAGCATTTTTGAAACAACAGATCCTAGCATTGGCAAAATCAAGGCATTGTTAGAAGAGGTCAACATCAACCAAATGACCCCCGTGGAGTGTATGCTCAAGTTGCAGGAATTGAAAGATGCGTATTTAGAGCAGTAGCAGTAGGGTTTTGAGGGGGATTTTTGGTCAGTTGGACTAGTCCAACTGACCAAAAATCCCCCTCAAAACCAAAACCTAATTAGGCAATAAGCGTACAATACCCGTTCCTTCCACCGATACATAGATGTGTCCATCTGGCCCAACTCTTACATCCCTTACTCTACCTAAGTTCGGGATAAGTTTTTCACGACCAACTACAGTAGTTCCATCCATTAGTAAGTGTTCCAAATAGCTAAAACTCAGTGAACCCACTAATATATCTCCCTGCCAACCTGGATATACATCGCTTGTAACGAAAGCCATTCCACTAGGAGCTATACTAGGTACCCAATAGTGAATAGGATCTTGCATACCATCCTTCTTCTGCTCTTGTGTGATCTGTGTGCCATCATAATTAATTCCATACGTGACGATTGGCCAGCCATAATTCAAGCCCGGTTGAATGATATTGAGTTCATCCCCACCCCTAGGACCGTGCTCTGTTTCCCAAATTTCATTCGTAAAAGGGTTCAAAGCCAAGCCTTGCGGATTTCTATGTCCATAGGAATATATGGCCGTTTTAGCCCCTAAGCTATCTATAAATGGATTGGTAGATGGTATAGTGCCATCTTCATTCAAACGGTAAATTTTTCCCCCATCCCGAGAAATATCTTGCGGATTTTCATCTCGGTTGCCCCTATCACCTACACTAAAGAACACATAACCATCTTGCCAAGCGATCCTGCTACCAAAGTGATAAGGTAAGTCTGTATCTGGGCTAGCGTGATAGAGTTCTTCAAAATTGGAAACTGCTTGGCCACCCTCTAGTTTAAACCTTACCAAGCTAGTATTACCAGTCGCAGCATCAGCCTTTGACGCTGAATAGGTAACATAAATCCAGCCATTTTCTGGATACTTCGGGTGGGTAGCCACGTCCAACAATCCCCCTTGTCCCATGCTAAAAATATCAGGCATTCCCGCTATTTCAGTAGCGGCTCCCTCACTGATTAGCAATAGTTTACCAGACTTCTCAGTCGCCAACACCTGCTGGTCATTCAGCCACGTGAAACCCCAAATTATGTCTTCATAGGCAAATAAAGTATCTATGCCAAGCTTGCTACCCACTAAACGATAGTTTTCAGCAGCAAGCCCCCCCTCCCGAGATACAGATACAGTATTCCCACAGGCGGTGATAAGCAGGAGGATGAAAAGCAGTGAGATAAAATGTGATTTCATGGATAGAAATGTTTCCGTTAGCTTCAATATTGAAGCCCCAAATATAGCTAAAATACTGGCTACATGGTCCGAAAACTTTATAGTACTAGCCAAGCTCGCACTAGACACTACTTGGTGCCTGCTAGATCGCAATTCCTGAAGCTGTTGTACGAAGGTGATGAAATCGGAAAGCATTTTATCAAGCTGATCATCGCGCAAAACATAACCCGTTTCACCCGTAGGCAGATCGGCCAAAGCTAGCAACTGGAACCGCTTAAGTAGCTTAATGTGCTCCGATACAGTAGCTTGGTGCAAAGGTATCCCCTCCGCAATTTCCGGAAAAGTAGCTCCACCCTGCTTGCCCAACAACTCAAGTATATGATGTCGAGCAGGATGAAGAAAAACAAGCGCATAGTCTGCTATCTCTTGTCGGTGTTGTTCAAAACGATACTTTTTAGCAAGTGCCATGATGTTTTTTTTTGTTAATAAGTTTCACAATGCAAATATACAAACATTTTGTTTTACAAACAAAAAAAAGTGGTGTTTTTTTTTAAAAAAAATTTTGGCACCTCTCCGCATGTAAAAAAAAGCCTATCGTACACACTCATGTAGCGAGCCTCCACGCCGTGATGGAAGTAGATAATTCAGGGGAATTTACATGACAACGCCCACACAATAACCTAATTTACATCCGATGTATCCATCTGGATTTGCTGGCTGTCGCTTCGCTCGCAGGGGAAAAGGCTTTCTTGGTAGCGCAAACGCCAGACAAGCGACACCGCACCTAAATGATTCCTCTCTCGAACGATCACCTTGCTAAACAAGTGAAAGGAGAAAGTAAATAAAAGGCGATCAAGTGGATTCATTTGATCTATTTTCAACGGTTGGACTAGTCCAACTAAGCATTTTTCTTGGTTTCAATCCAATATATGATGCCATCTGCTAACATACAAACGACTTCCTTCTCTGTCGATTACAACTGAAAAGGGTACCACCATTTCAACCCAAAAGTGTACCACCCAGTCACGCTCCTTGATGGCATTTGTGCCATCTTAAAGCATGATAAGCATGCGTCTAAAACAGAAGATCATTATTGGCCATTTCACCGACGGTAAGTCGATGCGTAAGCTAGCCAGAGAGTTTAAGCTCCACCGGAAGACGGTCTGTTAACATACACATACAAACGACTTCCTTTCCAAATTCAACTTGGTAGAAGCTACAAACAGTTCTCAAACATACTAGTAAATATTCCGCTCCAAGCCATAGTCTTCCAATGCAGGATTTACCTTCGGTGCTACTGCGTGGTCGCTGCGCGTCTATTGTGTGGTGTAAAGATAGGACGCCGCTATTTTTTTGGCTCGCAAGACGAAACCTCGAAGAAGTCGCGAAGCAAAACGTAGCCCCCCCTACGGGCGGCGAGGTTTTTCAACGCAGCGAGGCGGAACTACAAGGAGCGAAGCGACGCTCACCGAAGATAAAAAGAGCAAGTCAGCATTCACACCACGCAGTAGACGCGTAGCGAAATTCTGGGTTGGAAGACTATATAACAATCACTCGGGGCGTGCCATATTTCGGAGCAAGTTATGCCAGTAGTCTTGATCGTTAAAACAGCCTCTCTTATTTAGGCAGAGCAATAAGTTACAACAACTATCTCGGCCATAGTCATCTTCGTTATAACAGAGTAACTACTTCCTGCTTTTGCTAGTCTCGGCATCCATACAGTTGTAATCTACATACAGTTCATGAAAAGAAGAAGCTTTAAGATTTAGGCATACTTCTACACCTGCCTTTCGCTAACTATATTCCCGTGATTATCAAGTTCTAATGACATTAAGGCAAGTTAAATCACAAAAGATGACCTAAAACGGTACTTTAAGCTATTGCTAACATAAAGTACGCAATATGCTTACCTTGTTTGTCGCTTAATAAATACAGGTGAGCTTCTTCATCCTTTTAAAAAGTTAAACTTCCTTCATCATGCATATTCGATTATTCCCAATCCTGCTACTATCTTTCTTGGTTAGTGCAGTACAAGCCCAAGTAGAGTTCGGTGTAAAAGCCGGATTAAGCACCCAATCACTACAAGGAGAGCAACTGCGCTTAAATGGTGATGGTATCGATAACCTGCTTCTCACCTTAGAGGATGCAGCTTATGGCATACAAGCAGGCATATTTTTTCGTTTCCCACTTAGTGAAAAAGTGTTTCTCCAGCCTGAAATCACTTTTAACAGTACTTCTGCCAATTTTCGCCTGAATGATCCAGACCAGAATGAGACCTTCGTCTTCACCGAAAAATATAACGACATTAACATTCCGCTTCTGTTAGGCTACAAACTAGGCTTTCTAAGGCTGCAAGTAGGGCCTGTAGGTCATTTCTATCTAGACAGCAATAGTGATCTAACAGAACGAGAGGGTTGGAATGAAGTGTTTAACACTTTCAATCTGGGCTATGCACTTGGTGGTGCCATCGATATCGGCCAGCTTACTATTGATCTGCGCCACGATGGCAATTTCTCGGAATTTGGTCAAACATTCACCTTCATGGGAGATGAATATGCCGTGGATCAAGCCCCAAAAAGATGGATTGCTACGATTGGCTACCGATTTTAAGTTTGAAAGCTAATTGTAGGTTTTTAGCCGTAAAATGGTCAGTTGGACGCGTCCAACTGACCATTTTTACCTCCCTTACACCCACAACCAACCTTTTCGATACACTCTTACTCTTTATACTGATCCAACTTCCAATCAATGATCTCTCACAGTTCCATACAACTGTTGAAGTTCCTGTAAGAGGGAAAATAACTCGCTCATGACGACTTTTACCTTCGCGAAAATGACCGAAGCTGAACTCCTCGACGCATGCCGAAAAATGGATAGGCTAGCGCAAAAGGAACTTTATGACCGCTATGCAACGGCCATGTACACAGCGGCCTACCGCATTACAGCCGATTTTGAATTAGCCAACGATGTACTACAAGAAGGCTTCTTGAAAGTGTTTCAAAAACTACACACCTTTCGGGCGGAGAGCACGGTGGGAGCTTGGATCAAAGTGATAATCGTAAGGACTGCGCTGGCTAAAATCAAAAAGGAGCCGCTTACAGAGCCCATATCCGCCTCCCTGAGTGAAGAACGGATAGACTGGAGCACGAGCAACCTAGACATAGACTATCTAGAGAAGGCCATCCAACGGCTACCTCCTGGCTATCGGTCCGTTTTTTTACTCATTGAAGTAGAGGGTTACAGCCATCAAGAGGTAGCTAATATGCTCGGTATATCTACCGGCACCTCCAAAAGTCAGCTTTTTTTTGCTAAGAAAAAATTAAGAGAATATTTAAGCCACGAGCTATGAAAGAAATGAACAAAAAACACTTAGAAGAGGCCTTACGCCAATTACCTACTTATCGCCCAACTGAAGGTGTCTGGGTCTCAATTTATCAGGAACTAAGCACTGATCCTTTGCCTACAGCAGTCAAGAACTTACCCACTCATACTCCGCCGGCTAGCGTGTGGAATCATATCAACCACGCCTTGTCTAGTTCGAATGCCGAGCAGCCGAAGCTGTATGCGCAGGCTATAAAATTTATTCGCTGGGGGACTAGTATTGCCGCAGCTATATTGCTATTCAGTGTAGGCTACTTCGTGGCAACGCTTTCGCAAAAAACCCGTGTAAGCTATAGCATACGCCAAGAGACAGCCCAACTACAAAACGTGAAAGCCGATTGGAACGACGAAGAAGTCAGCTTTGAGCGAGTTATGGCGCAACTCAGAGAAGTAAAAGACCCTTATCTACAATCACTCCTTAGAGATCTAGTAGAACTAAGCGCTGCCAAACATGAAGTGGAAAAAATGCTCCGCGATTACGGAAACGACCATCATGTCATACGTCAATTGGCTGATATTGAGACCAAACGAGCCCAAGTATATCGACAAGCAATTAACGAATTATAACTAGCAAAAAAAATGACAATCCATCACTTATAAACGATTTCGTTTCCTTAACCATAGGACGCTAAGATACTTTTCAACCGGTCTTGCGCTAAAAAGTAACCCTTGCCCCTGCGAGCTGGGGCGGCAGCAAAAAAATGGTTAACTGTGTATCAAGCTGTAAGTCAATAACAAAAAGTGGTATTATGCGACCATACTTCCTACTGTTCAATATTCTACTGTGTGCTATTTTGCATGCGCAACAAGCGCCTCCGCTACAAGTAATTACTAAAACGATTGAGGACACCTATGCCTACAAAATAGGTACTGAGCTGGCCGTAGAAGGGCAAAAGGCAGAAATATTTGTAGAAACTTGGTCAAAACCTCAAATTAGTATTAAAGTAGAGATGGTAGCAAAGCACAAAAATGTGGAGCAAGCCAAAAAGGATCTTGAAAACCTAGCTTTCTCAACCGAAAAAGCTGGTTTAAAAATTTTCTTAAAAAACAGCCTGATCGACCCTGAGCAAAAGTCGGTCAGCGAATTACGGATCAATTACTATATTTTTCTGCCCGAAGAATGCCCCGTTTACATGAAGACTTACTTTGGAACGGCGAATATCAGCAATCTCAACAATCGACTGAGAATCAATGGGGAATATAGCCAAATCAATATCAACAATGTACAAGGCTTGATGGATATTCGCACCCGTTTTGGAGATATTTTCGGAGAAAAACTAGATGGTAATGTAGTGATCAACTCAAGACGATCCGACATCGAACTGCTAGACGTAGCAGGCACTTTCCTGATCAATGCACAGTACGGTGAGTTACGCTTTAGTCCTAATGCTAGATTAGCGGATCTACGAATCAATGCTGATAAATCGGAGGTCTATATCTACGATCCTATCGGGAGCAACTTCAACTATACACTACTATCTAGCTACGGCGACCTACAATACCCTACCGAAATACCCATAACGGTAGTGGAAGATTCAGAACGCATGGTGTATATTAAAATACCTGCCAAGAATGAACTAGCAGGGCAGATACGCGCAAGCGTAGCATTTGGTAAGCTGCATTTACACGAGCAAGCGAAACAGGTGGCTCGGCGGAAGAATTATTGAGCGCTGGAGGTTGGTTGGATCCGTCCAATTAAGCTTTTTCACGCCATTGGACTCGTCCAACTGACCTCCGCCCTTGCTTTCCCACGCAAAATCTCTCTTGCTTGCCTCGATACGCTTGGGCATTAAAACGTGTTTTTTACGCCATTGGACTCGTCCAACTGACCTTTTTCACTCCCCCTCGTCCTCTTCCTCCCAACGGAAGAAAGAAAAAATAGTCTTCCCATAGCTCCTCACTTCTTCACAACGAGCATCTTTACTAAAATCGTGATGGGGGTTGTGTTCCAATACGAAAAGACCTCCCTTTGCTAGAAACTTCTGCTCAAAAACAATAGTCGGTATCTCGGGTATGTTTGGTAAAGGGTAAGGCGGGCCTGCAAATATATAATCGTACGGCTGTGCTGGCTGAACCGCCAAAAAACGAAACACATCCATCTTTACCACTTTAATGTAGGACTCCACCCCCAGCGTTGTAATCGTTTTTTTCACAAACGCCACCGCAGGCTCGTGCTTATCAACATAAGTGACGTCTCTACATCCCCTGCTAACGAACTCGTAATCATGGCTTCCCGTGCCGCCAAAAAGGTCTAAAACTCGTAGCGATCCAAAGTCTAATCGATTTTGTAGAATATTAAATAGCCCCTCTTTGGCATAGTCTGTTGTGGGCCGTGTTGGCCAATTATCCGCTGGTGGACTAAATCTTCGGCCCTTAAACTGGCCTCCTATTATTCGCATATTGCTATCCTTTTTCCTTACAAATATTCCGCCTGTTAAGCCGCAGTACACTAAGGGTAAGCCAGCAAACCACTTTTTCACCCCTACCAGTCTATTGTTTACCCCCCACCATCAGCAGCTTTCAAACAGTAGCCCATCGAATCCCTTGTAATCATATCTTTGGCTGTCGCTCTCGCTCGCCCTGTCTGAAGCCCAGGCCCAGTACTGGCAGGCGGGCATAAATGCAGGGGCAAGTGTTTTCCTTCACGCGCAAGACTAGCTTACTTAAGACCCTACCCTATCGGTAAAAATCCATCCTTCAGGCAAAGCCGCCCTTAGTCCTACATCCTCCCTACATGAAAATCACCCCGCTAAAGAGCAACACCTAACTGCCCCATAAGGTCATAGTATAAGTGACTAGGCAGTGCAGCCAATTGGGCATCCGCTAACTTATAAGCACCAAGTGCATCTAAAAACCGAAGGTCTTCCACAAACCGATAAAGCTGCAAATACACTTCCGATTCATTCGTGAGTTCCCCGCATAAATACAGCGGAGTACGAGCACTTGACCAACCACACTGCTGAAACACTAAGTGTACAAAATAAACGATGTCTGCGGCTGTGTGGAACTTAAACACATTGTAAAACAACAACTGCTCGCCGTTAAAAGCGCCTAGTGTTAGCAATTGGTCTCGTAGATGCAAATAGACCGCTTTGTGTTGACAATCAATACTTTGCAAAAGCCACTGCCTAAGAAGTGTAGTGCCTAGATGCTGAATTTTCCTAGGTGCTAATCTTCTCGTCATAGCATCGAGTCGCTCTTCCCCGATAGCATATACCAGCTGGATGTCCGCGTTACCCATTGCCTCACTTCTGCACTGATCGTCTAAGCTTATTTCCGTCAATCTTGCTAAATAGTTGCTTTCCTCGCCTTTAACAAACAAGCGCTGAGGCACCAAACAAACCCTTTCCGTATGGATACCTAAACAGGCTGTTTTCGGTGCGGCCGTGCGCAATAATTCATCCGCTTGAATAGCTCGGTAAAAAGTGGGCACCCAATCAGTCAACTCACCAGTATTCAGTGCGATAGACTTAAAAGCCAGTAATATCTGAGGAGCGGGATCTACCACAACATAACTGAAACTGTCCACCCCGAGCAGGATGGACAGTTCGTACTGATCCGATTTGTTACGATCGAAATCAGTGGAAACAATATCGTATTTGGTTACTCCCAATTACCACTTAAATTTGGCTTTGACATATCACCGAACTTAATGGCAGCCGCTGGCTCATAACGACGATCGTATTGAGAGAAGCGAGCCTCGGCATAAGCCCCCATGAAATTTTTCCAAGGGGTTCCAACCTGTACTACGGGTACTACAGTAGATTGGTAAGGAATCGTATCTGCATCAATATCAAAAGTGATTTTATTATCGGTGAAGGGAACGTACCTTAGGGCAGCTAGATCAATATTTAATTTTTGTATAGAGTCGATGGCAGGCCTAAAAGTGGTGTCGTAGGTAATTGTGCCGGTGAAGTTGGGGTCATCTGGATCCCCTACCACCTTTACCAAAGCAAAACTTTGTGTTTTCAATACATGTTCTAGTGTATCAAAGGAAGGAGCAAACTGCCCAGTGATATCTCTATACATTTCTTGCACCTTTCTAATGGTTTGTAGTTTCTCTACCACCACCTCCTTCCGTTCGGTTTTATATTTATTGAACGCGATAGGCTCCTCAATGCTTTTATACAGCAGATAGCCTAGGCCAAAAGCCAAGACCAAAAACAACAGACTGAAAATTTTACGCATAGTGTGTTATTAAGTTTGTGCAAGTATAAAACAATTCTCAAAATATAGATGCACTTCTACCTAAATTTTGGTGTACGACACTCAAAATAGTGCCAAAGAGGGCTATTTTAACTACTTTTGCTGCTCAATTTGACACATCTCTTGTATGTCTGAAGTCATTCTTGCCATCGAATCTAGCTGCGACGACACCTCCGCTGCGGTAGTAGTGGGCGGCAAAGTGCTAAGCAACGTAATGGCCTCTCAGGCAATTCATGCTATCTACGGAGGAGTTGTTCCTGAGCATGCTAGTAGGGCACATCAAAAAAGTATTGTACCAGTCGTACAAGCTGCCTTGGCGCAAGCGCAGGTGCCAGCAGAAGCTGTTCAAGCAGTAGCTTTCACTAGAGGGCCGGGCCTTATTGGTTCGCTGATGGTAGGCGTTAGCTTTGCGAAAGCCTTCGCATTAGCTAGAAAGCTGCCACTCATTGAAGTAGATCACATGCAAGCCCATGTGCTTGCGCATTTTGCAGAAGATCCTAAGCCTAATTTCCCTTTTCTATGCCTCACTGTTTCTGGAGGGCATACGCAAATTGCCTTGGTCAGAGATTACCTAGATCAGGAATTGTTAGGTAAAACAATCGACGATGCAGCTGGAGAAGCCTTTGACAAAACAGGAAAGATGCTAGGGCTCGATTACCCGGCAGGGCCGGAGATTGACCGCCTTGCGCAGTTAGGCACACCTGTTTTATCTTTCGCTAAGCCACTGCCAGAAGGCCTAGATTTTAGCTTTAGTGGCCTTAAAACAAATGTTCTATACACACTCCGTAAAAAGATCGACGAGCACCCCAACTACCTTGCCGACAACTTGGCGGATATCTGCGCCTCCGTACAACAGGCAATCGTTGAAGTGCTGCTACAGAAGCTCAGCTCGGCGGTGAAGCAAACGGGTATTCGAGAGATCGCAATCGCTGGTGGAGTAGCTGCCAATAGCGGGCTCCGAGCAGCACTACAGGCTCAAGCAGCCAAAGAAGGCTGGCAAATTTATA
Organism: Lewinella sp.; assembly: GCA_036735605.1. Classification (GTDB taxonomy): domain Bacteria; phylum Bacteroidota; class Bacteroidia; order Chitinophagales; family Saprospiraceae; genus Neolewinella. Next base: position 16,874 of record DAINNZ010000069.1, read on the forward strand.
TACCTCGGGTGGCCTATTGTACGGATAATGCTGCGATGATTGGCGTAACGGCACACTTCAAATATCAACGGGGGCTTTTTGTTGGTCAAGAAGTGAGCGCTATTGCGCGTTGGTAGGAGATTTGGGTAAAAACGGTCAGTTGGACGAGTCCAACTGACCGTTTTTACTGGTTTTCGCCCAGCCAAATGGCCTGGGGGCCACTTGCCTGCAACCTACAAGCAAATGGATACCCAAACCACATCGGTTCAAGTATAGATGGCGCCATACCTAGTATTTTTGTTGATTTATAGCTCGAGCTTCGGGCACCGCCACAGACAGCCGCGAAGTGCAGCCACTTTGTTTTAAGTACAGTAGAGTTGTTCGGCAGAGGCCATCAATCTTAGTACTTTTCTCAACCCGAATTATTTTGGGTAAAATTCGCGACCACCACTAGAAGTATCAGCGATAGATGGCGATCTGTAATCATTGGTTCTTAAGAGACCTTTGCTATTCGCACTTGCGCTAAAAAGAAGCCCATTGCCCCTGCGAGCGAAGCGATAGCCATACAATACCATGCAGTATAGGCAGCGTACCTTCTGTGAAATTTCTACAGCCACCTACTTCTCTTGACTATAGGCTCATTTTGGATGCTGTTTGAAACCTGTTCCCCCCTGGGAAAAAGGAAACCATTTACCCTTAAGCGTGCTTTCGTCGATTTTACAGTGCTATTCATCTATGATCTTTCCGTAGCAAGTGGTAGCGCGCGAACTTAGCTAGGTAAACGGGTGTAGTATATTGTATATATCCTACAAAAAGCCAATCTATGCGAAAGCAAATCACTGATTTTGCTACTAAGCAGCTAAAAAAGAAGATTATGAACTTCAATAGTAATGATAAAGATGCACACGCAGACACCGTTATCCGTAACCATGTGCTGTGGTCTATGGGGGCTAGCTATGTTATACCTTTGCCCGTGGCAGATGTTTTCGCAGTTTCTGCCCTCCAATTGGATATGATTAGGCAATTAACCCGAGTCTATGGATTAGATTTTGCCGAAAGCCAAGGTAAGGCCATTGTCAGCAGTTTAACTACGAGTACGATGGCTAGGGCGGGTGCTCGTTCTTTGATCAAGCTAATACCTGGCATTGGCACTATAGTGGGTGGCATAACGGTGGCAGCCATTAATGGTGCGAGCACCTATGCGCTAGGGCAAGTATTCAAAAAACACTTTAACACTGGCGGGACGATTTTGGATTTTGATGTTGAACGGCTCAAGAAACTCTATCAAGAGCAATTTGAGAAAGGAAAGGCCGTAGCTACGAAATGGAAAGAAGAGGCTGAAAGCACAGAAGTTCCTTCCTCACCCGGCCCGGAGCCCAGTCCAGCCGCAGCTATGCAGGAAGAAGCACCTACGCCCCCCCCTAGTGGCGGCGTTAGCGACGAATCGCTCACGAAACTTCGCGAGCTGGCTGAGATGAAAGCGCAAAATATCATTACGGAGGAAGAATTCCAGTTGATGAAAAAGCGAATTATTGGTAGTTAGTATCATTGGTAAAAAAGGTGAAAAGGTCAGTTGGACGAGTCCAACTGACCTTTTTTAGTTGGTTGGATCCGTCCAACTGACCATTTACGTTGTCTTTTACCCAGTAATTACCCTCTTTGACTATCCAAGCCACCGCCTTACTTACAAGCAAGTGTACTTGGGTTTGAATGGAGCAGCTTAGGGGTGTATAACCAAATGGACAAAGCGATCCGAAGCTCCCAGTGCTGTGGTTCTATGCTTGAATCGAAATGGTTTACCTTCTGTTCAATTATAGGCTCTACCCTTCCTCGGTTTAGGAGGCTTCGTTACAATAGTAGCTAAAAAGCAAGCAGGAGTAAAAAACGTTTCATTATAGGTACTCGGACCTATTTAATGCAACTTTTCAATCTGGTAGATTTCACTTTCAGCCGAGGCAAGCACGACCGCCGAAGGCAGCCGCGTAGCGAACTAGCCGCAGAGCGCCCAAATGTAGCTGCGAAGCCTGTAAAAACAAAGCCGCGAAGCGACCACGACCGCCGAAGGC
>DAINNZ010000070.1:0-7382 GCA_036735605.1 Lewinella sp.
GAAGCGAACTAGCTGCGAAGCGAACTAGCTGCGAAGCGAACTAGCTGCGAAGCAACAACACTTTTGACTTGGGTATAGCACACATTTGCGCCAAAAAGTAAGTCTTGCCCCCGCCCATTGGGCAAAAAAAAGCAGATCATGCGGCAGCCAAAAGCGTTTATACCTCAAAATTGGATGTTTGCAGCCGTTTGATGGCCTGCCGAAAAAAGTGGATAGGCCCCGGCATTCATTTTGCAATCGCGTTGAACAGCTAGCAGCCTAGACTTGTTCAAGTAGCGGAGCTTTTAGCAGACGCTATCGGCTTCCTTAATTATAGTAGCATGCAAGCAGTCATTCACACCAATGCCACTAGGTTGGCAGCCATGGTAAATAACCCGAATGTGGGCATTACTTTATCGGGTGGCGGCGCTAGGGGAGCGGCACACATAGGGGTCTTACAAGCTTTGTTGGAAGCTGGCATACGCCCTTCACGGGTGGCTGGCGTGAGTGCCGGCGCGATCGTAGGGGCTCTTTATGCCGCAGGGAAAAGCCCACAGGAGATGCTCGACTTCGTGGCTGCTTCCTCGGTGATTAAATTCATAAAGTTGGGCGTGCCCAAAACAGGGCTTACCACACTGGATTACTTGAAAAGCCGGCTTTCCGATGTACTAACGGCCACTACTTTTAGTGAGCTGAACCTGCCTTTTTCCGTTGGGGTAACGAATTTAAATACGGGCTGTTTTGAGTTGGTTTCTGAAGGTAATTTGTATGATTGGGTAGCGGCAAGCTGTTCGCTACCTTTCGTTTTTAAGCCGATGGAAATTAACGGCAGCCTCTACGTGGATGGTGGCGTGATGCAAAACCTGCCGCTTTCCTCCTTACAGGGGCAAGTGGACTACATGATTGGCTCGAATCTTATCCCCACTGAGCCAATGCCTAGTCAGGAGCTTTCGAGTGTAATTAGTATTTCTTGGCGTTGCGTTGATCTATCTGTTATGGCTAATACACTCACCAACCGTTCCGCTTGCGATTGGCTGATCGAGCCAGCAGGTGTGGCAGCGCACAATATCTTTTCTTTTCACAAGATCAAGGAAATTTATCAGCTAGGCTATGAGTACACCCAGCAGCAACTACTAGCGGCAGGGATTGGGAGCAGGGCGGAGATACCTATGCCACTAACCAACTAGCGGAATAAAAAAAAGAAAGAAAGTGGGCTAATTGTTAAGATTTTCTACCTTTACAGCACGGAAGGCTGCTTTTGCCAAAATGCTTGTGTGCGGGGCACCCACTCTTATGCTCAAACCTGACGATTATGCCAAATACCAGAATTGCCGGAATCGGCCACCACTTACCTGAAAATATTGTCACAAACGACGACCTGAGCAAGGTAATGGACACCAATGATGCTTGGATCCGAGAGCGAACCGGTATCGAAACACGCCGCTACATCACGCGTGGCGAGGATACCACCACTACCTTAGGGGCAAAGGCCGCCCGCAAAGCGATAACCATGGCAGGCATCGAGCCTTCCGATATCGATTTCATCATTTTTGCCACGCTGAGCCCTGATTATTACTTCCCGGGCTGCGGCGTTTTACTGCAAAGAGAGCTCGGTATTACGAATACAGAAATTGGCGCGCTCGATATCCGCAACCAATGCACAGGCTTTGTCTATGGCTTGTCGGTGGGCGATCAATTTATTCGTACGGGTATGTACAAGAATATTTTGGTGGTAGGGGCTGAGATTCACTCTTACGGCCTTGATTTTTCTACGGAGGGTCGCTCTGTATCCGTTATCTTTGGTGATGGTGCTGGCGCGGTTGTATTACAGCCTACCGCAGAAGAGGGCATCCTCAATACCAAGTTGCATAGCGACGGGACCCACGCCGAAAAGCTGGCCGTGCTTCATCCCGGTATGCACTATAACTACCATATTCGGGAGATGGAAGAATTTCAGCAATTTATGGTGGAGTTCGACATCGACGAGCAGCCTTATGGCGGCCTATTCATTAATCGGGAAATTGTAGATAGTAAAATCTACGCACCTTATATGGATGGCCAAGCGGTCTTCAAAAAAGCCGTTCAGAAGTTCCCAGAGGTAATCATGGAGGGGCTTACGGCTGCCGGCAAGCAAGCTAGCGACTTGGATATGTTCATTCCGCACCAAGCCAACCTACGCATCAGCCAGTTCGTTCAAAAATTACTGCGTTTACCCGACGAGAAGGTCTATAACAACATCATGCACTACGGCAATACCACGGCGGCTTCCATCCCGATTGCCTTTTCCGAGGCAGTAGAAAAAGGCCTCATCAAAAGAGGCGATCTCGTTTGCTTAGCCGCCTTTGGAAGTGGGTTTACTTGGGGCTCAGCCTTGTTGCGATTCTAGTATATATTCCTTTTCTTTTAGCCCATAGGGCAGGGGCAAGGGTTGTTTTGTAGCGCAAGTGGAAGAAATGCGAACGAGAAAAAGGTGCTAGGCTTTTCTAGCAACTTTTCGTTTCTCTTGCTTTCCAGCAGATAATTTAGCCACTTTGTTGCCTATCTGCCAACAATGATTTATCTTTGCGCTCGCTTTCGATGATCCTTGTAAGGAGGAGATGCGAACGGCATTGAAAATAAAGTAATTATGGCAAATAAAAACAAAGGAGTAGGGCGTGTACCACAGGCTGCCAATCGGCGTAGTGGAGGTTCTTCTGCCCCTATCCAGGAGGGAGATGATCTATTGGTGGACGTAGTAGAAGTGCGCGATCAAGCCGCTGATTTTTTTGAGCGCAATCGGAATGTAATCATTTACGGTGCGCTTGGCCTTGCAGCGCTTGTGGTTGGCTTCTTGTTATACACTACTTTCGTAAGCAAGCCTAAAGAAACTACGGCGAAGGAGCAAATGCAGCAAGCACAAGTTCAGTTCGAGCGAGATAGCTTCCAGTTGGCACTAACCAACCCAGGGCAAGGTTATCCTGGTTTCTTAGATATTATCGATCAGTATGGTGGTACTAAAGCAGGCAACCTAGCCCGCTACTATGCGGGTGTGAGCTACCTGAACCTAGGTTCCTACGAGGCAGCCCTCGATTACTTTAAGCAGTTCAAACCTGTTGGCACGGTTCTACCTATTATGAAGGCAGGTGCTACAGGAGATGCGCAGAGTGAGCTGGGAGATTTTACGGCAGCGGCAAAGAGCTACGAGTCGGCTGTTAATTTAGCTAAAGAAAACTACCTTTTAGGGGGTTACTATTCAAATAAGTTAGGTCTGTTGCACCGCCACCAAGGTAATAATGAAGCGGCGCTAAAGGCTTTCCGTCGTTTGAAAGAAGAATATGGCAATAGCCCGGAAGCAGTGGAAGCTGATAAGTACATCAGCTTGCTCGGCGGCGAATAGGGAGAAATTCGTTTGCTACTATAAAACTGCACAAGGCACATAGCCCAAGAACATTTTTTACCCGGTTGCGCTTCGTCGCAATCGGGTTTTTATTTTTCGTCAATAGATGGCTGTAGAATTTTCAGCTTGCTGTATTTTTAGTACTTTCGTGTTATGAAAAAACAAATTATCAACACGGTTAATGCCCCCAATCCGGTAGGGCCTTATAATCAAGCCGTTTTAGCCAACGGCACTTTGTATGTGAGCGGCCAAATCGCAATTCATCCGCCTAGTGGAGAATTGGTGCTGGAAAGTATAGAAGCAGAAACGCGCCAGGTGATGGAGAACCTGAAGGCCATTTTGCAACAAGCTGGGCTGGGTTTCGAGGATGTGCTGAAGTGTAGTGTATTTGTTTCAGATATGGGCAACTACGCTCGGATCAACGCAATTTACGCCGAGTACTTCGACGAAGCTACCGCCCCAGCTCGGGAGCTAGTGGAGGTGGCTAATTTGCCGAAATACGTCAATGTAGAAATCAGTTTGATAGCACAGGCTAATTAAATCGAGCTGCTTTGCGATTCCTTTAGGAGGGCGATCTGATTGCTCACGTTCCGTGCCACTTGCATCCAAGCTTGATGAACAGGGGTGTTTTCTTTCTGTAGCACGGCTGGTTGGCCACTGTCTCCCCCTTCTCGGATCGATTGAACGATTGGAATTTGACCTAGGAGCATGCTATTGGCTTGGCGTGCTAGTTTTTCGCCGCCGCCTTTACCAAATAGGTAGTACTTATTGTTGGGTAGTTCTTCGGGTGTAAACCAAGCCATATTCTCTACTACGCCCAAAATAGGCACGTCGATAGCATCTAGGCGAAACATATTAAGTGCCTTCACGGCATCCACTAAGGCTACTTCTTGGGGGGTAGTCACCATTACTACGCCAGTCACTTTGGCCACTTGCACTAAGGTCAACTGCACGTCGCCTGTGCCTGGGGGTAAATCTACCACTAGGTAATCTAAGGGTGGCCAGAGTGTTTCTTCAAAGAATTGGCGGATGATACCCGCTAGGCGAGGCCCTCGCATCACAACGGCTTGTTCCGGTTCGATGATGAACCCAATGCTCATGACGGGTAGGCCGTAGGCGAAAATAGGTTTAATTTTGGGCTTACCGTACAGTTGTTCTACCTCCGGTTTTTTGCCTTGTAAGCCTAGCATGGTAGGTGCGCTGGGGCCATACACATCTGCGTCTAGTAAACCCACACTAGCACCTAGGGCTTGTAGGCCTAATGCTAAATTGACGGCTACGGTACTTTTTCCTACTCCCCCTTTACCACTAGCTACGGCGATGATATTGCGCACCTGCGGGAGCGGGTTTGCGGAGCTGTTTGCTTGGTTAGGAGCGGCCACTTGTGGGTTTAGCAAGTGAACATGTACTTGCGCTTGCGGATAAATATCGAGGATGGCCGTTTGGCAAGCAAAGTTGAGGTCTTGTTTAACGGCTGCATCCACGGCCGCGAGTTCAAGGGTGAAGGAAACATTGTTTCCCGCCACTTTGAGGTCTCTCACTAGGTTGGCCGTAATTAGGTTTTGGCCAGTCTTAGGGTCGGTAACAGTCGCTAGTGCTTTGACTATTTGGGTGGTTTCCATGATAAGAAGTAATTGTAAAGTAGAACAAAGCTAGTTGGGCTTCTGTTGCAAGCGGCGCTTGCGTTTTTGCCATAAAGCCTCCGTGCCTAGTGCTAGGAAGACCCCCCCGAGGAAGAGAGAAAGATTCCAATACCAAGCTAGTGGTTGCTCGCCGAGTTGTAGATAAATCGTTTTATTGTTGAGGCGGATATTTTTACTAGCCCATTGCTCGCGAGGGTGCTGTTTGTTGCCTGGGTTGGCCACGAGGCCTTGCAGGCCTTCGGGCATCTCGGGTAGGCAGTCGCCGTTCTTTACACAATCGGGGTAAGGTATTTTAAACCACGCAACACCAAGGGGTTCCACTATTTCGCCTTTAGCATAAGCTGCGGCCATGCTTGGGGTAAAAACAGGGTAGAGGTGGTAGTCTTTACCTCGTTCATTGAGTTTAGGCCCCACGATGTAGCTATTGGGTAGGCTAGCCCCAGTGAGGCGCACATAATCGGCATCACCAATACCTTGTTGGGTCACTTCCGCTGCGGGGAGGGTTCTCAACTTGTGTGTGCCAAAATGCTGAGAAATTAAGCTGTTACAGCCATTAATCATCACGATGAGGCCGATCATTACAATAAGTAGTCTTATCCACATACTTTTTCAATTGAAAGCACAAAGGTAAACGAACTAAGGCATTTCACCGTTCTTGATCTAAAAGATAGTATGGCAGAAGATCAAGCAATACCTATACGCACGGGCGAAGAGCTCGATTGGCCGCGCCTACAAGCTTATTTACAGCGCGAGCTGCCTGAAGTAATTGGCGGAGCCACGATGGCGGTGGCTCAGTTTCATGGCGGCCATGCCAATTTGACGTATCAGCTACAATTTGGGGAACTATTCTTGGTGCTTCGGCGACCTCCTTTTGGCAGAATAGCACCCGGTGCTCATGATATGGCGCGGGAGTACCGTGTTTTATCGAGCTTGCATCCTCATTTTGCCGCAGCGCCGAAGGCTTATCATTATTGCGCTGATAGTAGCATCCTTGGGGCACCCTTCGTACTGATGGAAAAGCGAAGTGGGGTAGTGGTGCGGAAAAAATTGCCGGCTTGCTTTGTTGACGTAGAGCGGGCTTCGCAGCGCCTTACCACAGCTATGTTGCGAGCGAGTGCCCAATTACATACGCTTGATGTGAAAGCGGCGCAATTGGAAAATTTGGGCCAGGCCGAGGGTTATCTATCACGGCAACTAGCTGGCTGGGCAAAACGGTGGACGCTTGCCAAAACGGCGGAAAACAAAGACATGGAAGCACTTTTGCGCCGCCTAGAACAGCAATTACCAAATAGCAGGCATACAGCAGTCGTACACAACGACATTAAGTTGGACAATTGCCAATTTCAGCCTAAGGATCCAGATGTGGTGACTTCCTTATTCGACTGGGATATGGCTACCCTAGGTGATCCGTTGCTCGATTTTGCGACTACCCTCAGTTATTGGCCGGATCCTGCGCTGGCAAAGTATGCTTTTTTACCGGTCTTTTTGGAAGGCGATTGGCCCGACAAGGCCTTTTTACGGCAGCAGTATGCCGAATTGACGGGCTTCGATATAGCTTTGTTGCCTTGGTACGAAGCACTGGCTTTTGTCCGCGTGGCGGTTATTGCTCAGCAACTCTACCGCCGTTACTACGACGGGGCTACCCAGGATACTAGAATGGCTCACTTCGGGGAGGCCGCTAAGTTGTTGATTGGCATGGGGCAGCAGGCTTTACCCTAAAAAAAATCCCCGCTCAGTTTGGTAGGCGATGACAAAAGCATCCATCTACAAAACCGAGCAGGGATTGGTGAGGCGGGCAGGCCTCTATTACATCATACCACCCATGCCACCTGGCATACCGCCGTGATCATGGCCACCACCACCGGCAGCTGGTTCTACTTTGGTGTTGATCACACACTCGGTCGTGAGGATCATACCAGCGATAGAGGCAGCGTTTTCTAAAGCAATGCGAGTTACCTTTGTTGGGTCGATCACGCCTGCTTTTTTCAAATCTTCGTATTCATCGGTGCGAGCATTATAGCCGTTGCTGCCTTTAGAGGCTTTCACACGCTCCAATACCACACTACCTTCTACCCCTGCATTATTGGCAATGGTGCGAAGTGGTGCCTCGAGCGATTTGCGCACGATAGCGATACCAATGTTTTGGTCTTCATTCTCGCCTTTGAGCTTCTCTAGGCAATCAATAGCGCGAACGAGGGCTACACCACCACCGGCTACGATGCCTTCCTGGCGGCCAACCCGGAGGTTTATGGCGAAGTAGTCGTCGTTGAGCAAGTCACAGCCAGACAATCTGTACTCGCCGAGCCAGGCACTGTTGATGCGGTGCTGGATTTCAGAAACGCACATAACTGGCTGAGCGCTGGCGCTGACAATATCATCATGGC
>DAINNZ010000070.1:7392-18756 GCA_036735605.1 Lewinella sp.
ACACCACCACCGGCTACGATGCCTTCCTCTACCGCAGCGCGAGTAGCGTGTAGGGCATCATCAACGCGGTCTTTTTTCTCTTTCATCTCTACCTCCGTAGGGGCACCGATGTGTAGAACGGCTACACCACCCGCTAGTTTAGCAAGGCGCTCTTGTAGTTTTTCTTTATCGTAGTCGCTAGTAGTAGTTTCGATCTGCTGCTTGATCTGCTTCACGCGGCCTTGGATCGCAGCTTCTTCACCACCACCGTTGACGATGGTCGTGTTGTCTTTATCAACGGTAATTTTGTCGGCACTACCTAGCATGTCGAGGGTTACACTATCTAATTTATAACCTTTTTCTTCACTGATGACGGTGCCACCGGTTAGAATAGCAATATCTTCTAGCATCGCTTTACGACGATCGCCAAAGCCAGGTGCTTTAACGGCTACCACCTTCAACTGCGCGCGCAAGCGGTTAACCACCAAGACACCTAGTGCTTGTGATTCTATATCTTCAGCAATGATCAAGAGCGGGCGACCATTTTGGATAACTTGCTCCAAAATAGGCACGATATCTTGCATATTGCTGATCTTCTTGTCGTGAATCAAGATAAGCGGATGCTCATACTCGGTGATCATCGCTTCCGCGTCGGTTACAAAGTAGGGGCTGAGGTAACCACGGTCGAACTGCATACCCATCACCTCATCCACGTAGGTATCGGTACCTTTAGCCTCTTCAACCGTAATGACGCCATCTTTGCTAACGCGCTTCATAGCGTCGGCAATTAGGCTACCAATTTCTTCATCATTGTTGGCAGAAATAGCTGCTACTTGCTTGATTTTGTCGAAATCGCTACCTACTACCTCTGATTGTTTCTTGAGATCGGCAATAACTGCTTTGGTAGCTAGATCGATACCTCTTTTCAAATCCATTGGATTCGCACCAGCTGTTACGTTCTTAAGACCGGCTTGTATCATAGCTTGTGCCAATACGGTAGCCGTGGTGGTACCGTCGCCGGCGATGTCGGCTGTTTTGCTAGCTACTTCTTTCACCATTTGGGCACCCATGTTGGCCACCGGATCGTCTAGTTCGATCTCTTTGGCTACCGTCACACCGTCTTTGGTGATTTGTGGCGCACCGAATGATTTTTGAATAACAACGTTGCGACCTTTAGGGCCTAGCGTTACTTTTACGGCGTTTGCCAGCGCATCTACACCGGAATGTAGTTTTTCGCGCGCTATTCTGTCAAAGCTAATTTCCTTAGCCATGTTGATGATATTTTTGAGTTAAAAAGATGGGATAACTAGACAAAATGGACTGAATGATAGACCGGTTGCTAGTTCCTTTAAGAATTGGTTGTGGAATGGAAAGGGCTGGGGATTAGTCTAAGATAACTAGGATGTCGTCCTCTCGCATGATTAGGTAGTCCTGCCCTTGGTAGTTGATTTCCTGACCAGCATATTTTCCATAGAGTACGGTGTCGCCTACGGATACGGTCATTAAATTTCCGTCTTTACCGGGGCCTACGGCTACAACTTCGCCGCGCTGCGGTTTTTCTTTGGCGGTATCGGGTAGTAAGATTCCGCCCTTGGTGGTTTCTTCGGCTGCTGCCGGCTTTACCACAACTCGATCGTTGATCGGCTTCATGAATAATGTGTTTTAATTTACAGTTAGATAATTTGTAAGTTTTTTTGTTGGCTAGGTAGCCAACGGTTATATTGGTAGCATAATCTATGCCAATAGCGGAGGGCTGCCAAACCGACAGTTGAGCCAGTAAAATATACATTGTGAGCCGACAAAATTTCAGTTGCCCCTGCGTGCAGTTATTGGCTGTTTATTGACTGTTGAAGCTGGCGGCTGTTTCGCTTTTAGGTACTATTAGACTACCGCTCTGCTTGCCACACCTTTGCGCTACAAAGAAAAGCCTTGCCCCTGCGAGCGGAGCGGCAGCCAAAAGAAGTAGCGGCTGAGAAAAGGAATATTTCTATTGGCGTGTAGCGACGAAGGTGCCGCTGCTGCCGTTTATGGAGGAGGTGGAGGTTATACTAAGATCACGGTTCTGTACGGGTGGGGTGATGAACACGACCCCATAATCAGAGAGGTAGGTATTTTGATACACGCCCGTAAAAGCTCCTAGATGGGTACTAGCTTGAATAATGACTTGCCCCCAACCATTGTAGTAAGTGGCGTAGGAGCCATCGGGGCTAAATTGTATTAGGCCGGTTCCATCATGATACCAGCTGGTGTTACCGAGTTGTTCTTGGAGGCTATAGGTATCAAGACTTAGCACATCCGCAGGGGAAAAACCCATGTCGCCTTCTTCCTCCGAATCGGCCTCTGCTAGCAATTCTTCTAGGCTGCGGAGGGGCTCGTCAGGGAGTGGAGTAGTGTTGTTTGGAATATTGGCTGCGTCATGGCCGAAGCCATTGTTTAGGTGGCTTGGTGTTAGGGGCTGGATGGGATCGCTTGTCATCTCGATCACCACGGCTATGATAAAAATGAGGCCACTTATAAGCAGAAAGCCCTTCAGATAGGTACCTAGTTGGCCGCCAAAACCTGCTTTTTGATCTTTGTTTGAACGTGGATGCGGGGGTGCTTGGTAGCTTTGAGCCACACGGAGCGGATCGGGGCTCGTATTCATTAGCGGCTGCTTAGCAGTTGTGGGTGGTTTTGGGCTAGCTTTTGCTAGTTGGGCTTCTGCTTCTTTGCGCCTGATTTTTTCCACCACATCGAGCAGTTCGCTATTGATGCGGTTGAACTCTGATTCTTCCGTTATAAGGCCACGGATACGTTTTTTTTCCCAGTTATTGAACTGGCCTGTTAAGATCACGATTTCATTATAGTAGCCGAGGTGGGGTTGTTCTTGCAAAGACTTTTTGAGCAGGAGAATGGCCTCTTCGGTTTCGCCCGCTGCAATAAGGGCTACTACTTTTTCGTATAGCTCGTTGGCTGTCATCATAATGGGAAGGCTGGTACAGGGGTTAAATATAGGGTTTTTTTCTTGATTGGTATGCTTTCTTCAAGATTTATGGCGATTAGCGTTGTTCGGCAAGCCATTAAATAGCTACGAATGGAAAATTTTGTGCTGTATTTGATTGAAAAGAACTATCGCAAAGCTATTATGCTTTATTTTTTTGCCTCGTTTGGAATAAAATTCTGCACAAGCCCGCTCGCTCATGGCCTGCTGCACAATTCTATTTTTTATGGCTGAAGCAGGGGCAAGGGTTTGTTTTGTAGCGCAAGTCTAAATTAGATTAGAGCAAAAAAGCGCCTACTTCGGTCTTTTTGAAGTAGGTGCTTGGATGCGCTATTGATTAGCGTTGTTCGGCAGGTCATCAAACGGCTACTTCGTGGTGCTACCCGCTCGCTCGTTCATGACCCGCCGAACAATTCTATTAGCTTACACTAGGTAGCTTGTGGTAGGCGGCTAAAAGTTGCGCATCACCTGGATGAGGTGCTCGATGCTAGCTTGTGGCATTGCGTTATAGATACTGGCTCGGAAGCCGCCTACACTGCGGTGGCCACTGATGGTACTGATATGAGCCGCTTTGCAGGCAGCCATAAATTTAGCTTCGTCGGCCGGATCGGTAGGGACAAAGGTAACATTCATGAGCGAGCGGCTATAGGCGTCGCTAACCGTACCTTGGAAGCGGGGATTGCTATCGATTTCGTCGTAGAGCAATTTTGCTTTGGCTTGGTTGATGGCTTCCATTGCTGCGATACCTCCATTTTTCTTAATCCATCGCAGGGTGAGCATGCTAACATAGATTGGGAAAACGGGTGGGGTATTGAACATAGAACCATTCTCGACGTGGGTGGCGTAGTTGAGCATAGTAGGGATATGCCGCTGTACGTCTTTGTTGAGTAAGTCTTTTCGGATAATTACCAGGGTAGTGCCTGCTGGGCCCATATTCTTTTGAGCGCCTGCATAGATTAAGCCAAATTTCTCGATAGGCAGTTGGCGGCTGAAAATATCCGACGACATATCGCAAACCAGCGGTGCTTTTGTTTCGGGCCACTCGTGCATTTGAGTGCCGAAGATGGTATTGTTACTAGTTAAATGCAGATACTCGATACCTTCTGGCACAGGGTAGTTCTGCGGGATGTAGGTGTAATTATCGGCTTTGCTGCTAGCCACTACCTTCACCTCGCCGAAGGCTTTGGCTTCTTTGATCGCTTTAGCCGACCAAGACCCCGTATCGAGGTAGGCGGCCGTTTGTCCGGCAGCTAGTAGGTTCATAGGAACCATAAAGAACTGGCTACTAGCACCTCCGGATAGGAAGATGACCTCGTACTCATCTTTTGGGATATGGAGTAATTCATAGACTAAGGCCACGGCCTCGTCGGTGATAGCGATGAACTCTTTGGAGCGGTGGCTGATTTCTAAAATAGAAAGGCCACTACCATTGATGTTGCGTACACCTTCGGCGGCTTCTTCGAATACTTCCTGTGGCAGGATGGCCGGCCCGGAAGAAAAATTATGAACTTTCATAAAGGGTGATTTGAGGCCACAAAGGTAGGTATATTTGGCCACAAAGTAGGTGCGAAATAAGCGGTAAAACCGACGTTCTACGGAATGGCTTGTTTTTTATTTTTGCAGGTCAGAATAGGCCTCGCGTAGGGAAGGTGCCGTTTTGCAAGTAATGTTGTAGGGCTTCAATGGTGTATTTTCGGTAGGTGTTTAGTTCTTCGGTTTCGGCTTGTTCGGCTTCAAGTGCTTGTTTAAGCATACTAGCGTAAGCACTTAGGCGAACGGGATCGTAGCCGAGTTCTTGCATCTGGCGCAGCAGTTTTTCGCTACCAAGACGGCAGAAAATACGATCTCTCTGGAGGTGGGATAGGTAACGATCAATGAGCTCTACGGCCACTTGTTCTTCTTGGATGGCGCGCAAGTGGCGGGTGGTAGTTAGTACTAGCTTTTCGAGGTAGTCGAGAAAAAAAAGGCTTTGCCTACCTAGGGTATCGATAGGCTGGCTACGCGCGAGCAGTTGGCTCCATGCCAGCGTGCCTGGTAAATCAATTCCGTAGGCAGATTTTTCATCGCCTAAGCTATACGCTAGCCCGATTTGTTGCCAAGAGTTGCTGTAAGCAAAGTAGGCTTGATGGATGGTAGTAGCCACCGCAATGGGGCGTTTTTGCCAGTTAGAGGCAATCAGATCGAGCATAGTAAGTTCAGCCGCTTGAAAAACGGAAGCTTCGGGTCGGAACAGAGGGCCATCAACTTGGCTGGAAAGCCTAAGTGCGCCAAAAGGCAGGCGTGCGATCGGCGTTTCCTCGCCAATGGGCAGTTCTTTTAATTTAGGTAAGGTCTCTAGCAGTTGGGCTGCATTATACACTACTTCTCTGGGGCCAGGCAGGTAAATGGCTTTTTGCCAAGCAAGTACTTCTTCGGCAGAGGTAGTCAGTTGGAGTGAACCACCTATTTGCAAGCCTTGCCGGAGGGTTTGTACGTAACGTGGAAAGTGTAGTAAGTGCCGATTTATTACCAGCACATCCGTTCGGTATTGATGTATCAACTGCTCTTGTAGGAGAGGATAGGTATCGTTATCTCCTTCCGTTATAAGAATGGCATTTTGTGGACAACTCTCTAGTAGTAGCCTAGCGCAAAAGCTTAGATGATCGTCGTAGCCTTTTCCTCCTTTAGGCAGCACAGCTTGGGCATCTTGTGGGCTGGCATATTGTAGTAAGCTAAGGTAGGCGTTGTATAATAAGTGATTGGCTTTGGTATTTGGGTTGCCAACGGGTGTGGGGGTGTTGGCGTCGAGTGCAGCATATTGTGCTGCTGCGGCTTGCAGATGATTTAGGTAGGTGCGTAGTTGCTGTTGGTTTAATTTTTGCCCGTTCTTATCGTCTAGCTGAAAGCAATACTTAGGCGAGGCAGTACCATACTGGTTGTTGAGTAAATTGGCCGCGTGTTCTTCATGGGCTCTAGCCAGCCATAAGCGTTCTTGTTGGTTGGGTTCCGAAAGAGCTGCTAGTTGCCCAATAGCATCGCGGGTAAAGTCGGCATAGCCATAGTATAGGTGGCGCTCAAATTGTGTAATACGCCATACTCCAATAGTTTCGGTGCTATAATGAGGCATACTCGCAGCTTGTTTAGGCTGGAAGGGGAGTGCTCTTGGCTGCTTATCGCCTTGTAGCCAATAGGGGTAAGTGGTGCTTGGATAAACGGCCTCTTGCTGTGATACGCCCACGTAGTAGCCCGTTGGTTGTCGGCTAATAGCTAGGTAATAATCGCCAGGTAAGTTAGGATCATACTGTGCTAAAAGGCTATCTAAAACCTGCTCATAAGAAGGGAGAGCCAACCAAGGCCTATCGCTAGATTGGGCTAAAAGGGATTGAAAAGCACTAAAAAAAAATAAAAAATAGTATAAAAAAAGCCGCATATTCGTACCTTCGTGTAAATGAAAGGAGGTGGCTGCCTAGCCATGATTTTACATAACACCAGCTTATGAAGAACGTTTTTTATTTATTTTTGGTCTATGGTTGTTTACTCTTTTCGTGCAACGATACAGGGCTACCTAGCGCGACTAAGATTGTTGACCCGCAGCCAGCAGCCGTTTTAGAGGAAGGAAATTTGAATATGGTGGTCACGATGCCAGCCGGCACGGCTAGGATATTGTATTACGATCGTTTAACCGATCGTTATGAACTGGCCAAGGACACAGCAGGCCAAGAGCTACCGCCTACATTTATGCCAGCACCGGGAAATTTAGGCTTTTTGCCAGGCACAGCGGTGGATAGCTTACAACTGCCGCCGCTTGAGATACTGCTGCTTGGCGAAGGAAAAGTAACCGGTAGCTTAATAGCTGTTCAGCCCATCGGCGGCCTTCGATTGCGCGAGGAAGGCATAGAAAGCTTAAAAATAATTGCCATTCCGCTACAAGCGGATCAACAGATCGTTCCGGTAGATAACTTCCTAGATTTCGCCATCCGGCAAGAGGCGGCTAAACAGATAGTAGAAACCTGGTTTTTAAATTACCGTGGCTTTAGAAGCACCGATATGCTAGGCTGGGAGGATGAGTTTTATGTGATGCAACTAGTTAAAAAAAGGCTAGCCGAACAGCGCTAATAAAAAAACCGCTCCAAACGCTAAGCGCCGGAACGGTTCCACACACTATGAGAACACCCATTAAATTTTATAGTCATTGCTGAACACATCAATGATTATAACTTAAAGACGTTTTTTGTGTGAAATAGATGTTATCCCGTATGTTAAAAATTTTAACATATATATTTAAATATTTGATTATCAACTTATTGCGTTTTTAGCTTTAACATATTTTGACGGATATGCGACATTTTAAATACTATGTTTAGTGGCTCTAGTTCGATAGGCTGCTATCTAACTAAAGGGGGTGTGAGGTTTGGCGTGGTCGCAGCAAGGGTCTATGATAGGGGAACGACAGCGGATCTGCGCAGGCTTTTCCCCGCAGTTGGTGCTCAAACACAGATTATGTTTAGGCTCATTGGCGCTCGCTAATGTTCAAAGGCTTCACGAATAAGCGCTCCCGCCTCTTCGTAGGTGGGGGAATAATCTAGGCCTAAAAATGCAGCAGCCGTTTTGGCAATTTGATTTTGCCACCATTGGTCAGCTTGGGTCAACTCACCCAAGGCGGGGGTATCTGGGCCTAGGATCGCTAGCCAGGTGGCATCTGAGTCTTTGTAAATTTTGCCGTGGCTCTTCCATTGTGCCATCGGGGAGTTGCCTCTACCGTGATCGGTGGTAATAAGCAGGGTGGTCTTACCTGCATAAACGGGGTCTCTTTGGAGATAATCCCAGAGTTGACTAATCATCAAATCAGTGCGGTGAGCACTAAACAAGTAGCGGTTGTAGGAGCCATCATGGGCGAAGTCGTCGGTTTCCCCGTAGCTGATATAGACTAGTTTGGGGTGTTGTCGTTTGATGTATTCCATCATGTAGTTGTGGGTGAGAAAATCTGGTCGTACACTTCCCCATAGTAAAGGCGCTTGGGCACTGAGTTCGTTGAGGAATAGCTCTCGTTCACTCAAATTCTCTGCTTTTGCCAGCTCATTACCGCAATTAACGGGGATACCGCTTCTTTCTTCATTCACGATGTAATCGAATACATCCCAAGATCCGAAAGCCGCTACACGCTGCCCGAAACTAGGCTGTTTATGAACAAACTCTAAAACGGTTTCATTAGGGTTGGGGATTTTTGCATTACTTTTTATTCGGGGGTCGCTGTAGCCACTTAGAATTTCGTTGTATCCTGGGTAGGAGAACCAAAAGAAATTGGTGAGATTTACCTTATTATCGTGCCAGCGGTTGCCATACAGTTGGCCTTGTTTGGCTATAATATTCCAAAAGAAAGGCATTAATTTTTTTCGCTTCTCTAAGGAGCTTTCTCCGGCAAAAGCAGCTTGGATATGTTCTTGGTCGCTGGTAAAAACCTGATCTTGTGCTACCGAATCCACCATACCGCCAAAGACCTCTTCCCAGCGGAGGCCATCTATAGTGATAATGAAAACGTTTTCTGTTTCGCCCGATGTGTTATTTTGTGCAGGTAAAAACCACGGACAAGCAAGGAATAAAACTAAAGTGGTGATGCAATGATACTTGTACATGGTATGAAAATTGAAAGGTTAAGAAGAAGGAAATGGAATTTTTTTGCGAAAATATTGGATAGCCCAAAGCGTAGCTACGATACTAAGCGCTGCCACGACATAGCTCAGGCTGGTGAAGAAGTGTAGCCAGCTCAAATTAGGCTGCCCGAAATTTTTGTAGAGCAAAGTTAGGACGCTACCAGTATAGCCAGAGGCATCGGCCAAATAGATCAGAAAGCCTACGTTTGCTACACTACCTAAAGCGGCTATAAGCCGTTCGAATAGAATGGCGTTGAAAGGGATATAAATGACATACAAACCGGCACCCACCAGCACCATCCAAGCCGCGCCTCCCAAGACTTGGAGTTGGAAAGCCAAGGTACTCAAGGCTACGATGAGGCTGCCCCCTAAAATGATAAACAGATACAAGATGAAAGCTGCCCGATTGGAGCGTATATACATTGTGAGGGCCAAAATAAGCAGTGTGAGTACAGCAATGGGCAATTCCGCCACCGTATAAATAGCAGGCGTATCGCCATAGCCTAGCCCCGTCCAGAGTTCTACGGCAAAATTGTCGCGAAAATCGCGGTAAATCGTGATAAAAACATAACAAATGATGAGGGCTATTAAGCCAGGAGCGTAGCGCCGAAAGAAGGCTTGCCGATCGGTTTTTTGCATTGGTAGCCGGATGGTTCTCTGCGCTATGTCCGCTTGGGTAGGAGGAGGCACCAGCTCCAAGCAATAGCTACCTAAGAGCAATAGCGGTATGAATATCCCTCCGGCAACAAAGGGCATCCAATAGACGTCTAGCCCCTGGCTTTGTACGAGCCATACCCCTACAGATTTAACTACTCCGGAAGAGACAATAAAGCTAGAGCACAACACGGCTCCCAGCACTTCAGTCGTTTGCCGTCCTTCTAAGTAGCTGAAAACAATACCCCAAACTAAGCCCAGCGGCAAGCCATTGAGGAAAAGCCAGAGCATAGCCCAAGCAGAACCCTGAGCATAGGCAAAACCGAGTAGAGCCAGCCAGGCTAAGGCTGCTAAACCAAGGAGTAATTGAAAGCGGTAGGTTGCTTTTAATTCTGCAATCACTTTAATGCCTATAAATTTCGATAGGGCATAACCTAGCACTTGCGCAATGAGCACCGCGATTTTAAAATCAACTCCAATACCTACCGCTGCCGCATCGGTATATTCCGCTGCCGTAAAAGGCTTGCGAAAGGCGTACATACTGAAGTAGGTACTGAAAGCCGCCATCGCCGCAAAGGTGGTAATGGCGAAAGAAGACCAGCGCTCCAAAGGCTTAATCTTCATGAGTAGCGGCTTTCTCTTTGTTCAATAACAATAGCTCTTTAAGTTCGCCTACGCTTGTAAGCAGGGCGTGATGGGGGTGAATCTCTAACTGTTCTTTGCTATGTGTACCATTCGTAACTGCTAGATTAAGGGCCACTCCTGCTGCATGCCCTGCTTGTAAATCTACGGGGGTGTCGCCAATTTTTACTACCCGGAGGGGGTCTGTGATACCAAATATCCGCATAGCTTGCTGAATCATATCGGGATGAGGGCGTCCTTTGCCTGTTTCGTCAGGCGTAAGGGAGAGATCAATAATGGCGGCACTGGAACAAGCCAGCCTATTTTCATCTAACCCTTTCAGCCAGCCTAGTCGGTCTAGAATAATATCAGCTACTTGGCGATAAAATCCTGTGGTGAGGGCTACCTTAATGCCCTGCTCCCGGAGCCACTGTATAGTTTCCAGTGCGCCAATGGTAGGAGCTACCTCGTGTTGGCGATAATGGTTCTCCAAGACCTGCTTGAAATGGGTGTAGGTGTGCTGTACCTTCGCTGAATAGTCGGGGTGATCTTGGCCAATAGCGGAGGCCCATAACTGCTGCACCACTTCCAGTTTAGGCAAGCCTTGCATCGCTTTTATCCTTGCCCTACTAGCCGGCAACTGGGTATCCTCCGCCGCTTGGTGAAAACATTGTTCTACTTCCGACTGATCGCGCACCGTGGTGCCAGCCATATCGAAAACAACTAGCTGGATGGGAGAAGAAATCATGTTCTATTCTTTGTTGTAGAGGTAAACGACTAGCATTCTTGCTGTTTCTAAGCTTTCATTTTTGGGCACATGGAGGAGGCGACCGTCGTATAGCAGCGCATCGCCTTCTTGTAAGTTTAGTACTTCGTCTGCGATATGGTATTGGAGCTTTCCTGCTAACATGTACTTAAATTCCCAGGCATCCGTACTAACCATTTGCCGCTCGGCACCTGGTGCTATATCCAAGACTACTGCTTCTAACATGAAATCATCGAATCCGCGCTCTAGTAAGCGTTGATACACAAAGCCTTTCGCGCTTTCCTCCTTTTGGAAAAAAATACGCTCGTTGGCGCGCGTGAGTTGATACTTTGAGGGGTTTTCAAACTGAAGGCCATGGAAGAATTCCGCAGGAAGTAAACCGATCGATTTGATGAGGTTAAGTAAAACGGGCAAGGAAGGAACCGTGCGGCCGTTTTCTATTTTTGATAATAAACTCTTACTGACGGCCGCCAAGTCACCTAGCTCAGCGAGGGTCAGCTGTCTTTCTTTTCGGAAGTGGCGCAGCCGCTGGCCTATATCTGCTAGCATGTGTTCGCTCACAGGGTAGTATTCTTCACGTTGTAATGAAATTTGTAGTGGCAAAGATAGTAAGCTTGTTGAATTAAAAGCAACTATTTAAGATAAACAACAAGCTTAACTTAAAATTAAAGTAGGTTTAATTTATTAGAGTTGTTCGGCGGGTCATGAACGAGCGAGCGTGTAGCAAATTTTAT
>DAINNZ010000071.1:0-16929 GCA_036735605.1 Lewinella sp.
CAACGAGTCTGTACGTATCCGTATGGATGGACATTTATGCCAACCTTCCAACCAAGCTGTAGTGGCTTGGGCATCCATGAAAAGCAACGTATTTACATCCATTTATAGGCTTTTCGAACTAGCTTCGTGAGCCGCTCGGTGTAGGGTGGATGTAGGAAGCTGAGATCTAGAAAACGCCGGTGGATCATTCCTCTTTCGTTGCTGAACTCAATAAAGCCGTGCAAACCAAATGATTTACCGATACCGCTGTTGTTTACGCCGCCTAAAGGCAGGTAGGGGTTAGCGAAGCCCAGTAAATAATCGTTCACAATGGTGCCGCCTGCTCGGGTGTGCTGCACGAGGTAATTGACAGTAGCGTGCTTTTCACTATTTATATAGAGCGTGAGGGGTTTAGGTCGCCGATTAACAATGGCCACGGCTTCTTCTAAAGTTTGAAAGCTCAGCATAGGTAGTATAGGGCCGAAGATTTCCTCTTGCATAATTTGCATATCTTCCCGAACATGCGTGAGGAGTGTGGGGGCGAAATAAAGTGTTGAGGCATCGTGCTGCCCGCCAAAAACCACCTTAGCGCCTTTTTTCACCGCATCATCTAGCAAAGCTTGCAAGCGTTGGAAGTGACGATCGTTGATGATGCGGGCGAAGCTATCCGACTGTTCGGGCAGTGGGCCAAAGGCTTTTTGGACGTAGCTAGCAACCGCCGTTTGTACGGCAGCCTCCTTTCCCGCTTCCACTAGCAGATAGTCGGGGGCAATGCAAGTTTGGCCAGCATTGAAGAATTTGGCCCAAGCTAGCGCCTTGGCACATTTCGGGATGGCAGCCGTACGATCAAAAATAGCAGGCGACTTTCCGCCAAGCTCAAGGGTGACGGAGGTTAAGTTTTTACTAGCAGCCTGCATCACTAGTTTCCCGATTTGTGGGCTTCCCGTGAAGAAGATATGATCAAAAGGCAGGGCTGTTAGTTGCACGGCCAGTTCCCCTTCACCAGCCACCACACTAAATACTTCGGGAGGGAACAAATCTTGCGCTAATTGCCGTAAAAAAGCGGTGGTATGGGGCGTAAACTCGCTAGGCTTGAGTAAGATCGTACAGCCAGCAGCCAAGGCATAGACGGCAGGAATGAGCGATAAATTAAGTGGGTAGTTCCACGGAGCAATGATAAGTACCTGTCCCTTCGGTTCGTAGTGAATGTAATTATCTGTACCAAGCATACTAAGTGGCGTACGCACGGCTTTAGGCACCATCCAACTTTTGAGGTGCTTGCGAATGTGGCGGATATGGCTCAGTACGGTGGCTAGTTCTGATAGCAAGGTTTCTACCTCTGGTTTATTGAAATCAGCCTTCAAAGCTTCCACTACAATTTGCTGATGAGCCGTGAGATAATTGGCGATTTGTAGCAATTGCCTTGAACGTTCCTTAGCCGTGCTGGCAGCTAGGGTAGGGGCATGCGCCTTTTGAGCGGCAAAGAGCTTACTTACGGAGTCACTTGCATCCACTTTAACGGTAGGCTGGGTCATATCGAACGGTTTTTCAAAAATTTATCTGGTTGTAACCAGCGCGTTAAGATACTTTCGTAGTTGGCGGGTAGCAGGCGGGTGATACGATCGATAAAGCGGGCATCTTTTCCAATCAGGATGCGCGTTTTGCCGGCTGCTAGCCCCTGTAAAATTACCAGAGCAGCCTTTTCTGCTGTGGTAGGTGCTTGGCGATCAAAATCGCGAACAAACTTCTCTTTATAAACTGGGTCCTCAAAAGGAATGTTTTTGGCAATATTTGTTTTTATCCCACCTGGATGTACGCAAACCACCCGCAGATTGGTCTTCCGCATCTCCACCCGCAGCGTTTCGGTGAAACCTCGAACGCCAAATTTGCTTACGTTATAAGGTGCCGAGCCAGGGAAGCCCATCAAGCCAAATACACTACTCACATTCACGAGCGTACCACCCTGTCCTTCACGCAAAGCAGGTAAAAAGGCGAGACTACCATAAATAACTCCCCAAAGGTTGACGGCTAAGACCTTTTCATATTCGGCTATCTGGCTATAGATAACTGGGTTTTGCGGCAAGCTCATTCCCGCATTATTGACCAGCATATCTATCCGCCCTAGCTCCTCTCGGCAGGCTGTAGCAAAGTCTGCTACGGCTTGGCGCTCGCTCACATCAAACACGGCTTTGTAGCCCCGGCTTGCTACCGGGAGTAAGGCCCAGGTTTCCTCTAATGCCGCCGCTTGCCAATCGTTCAGTGCTAGTTTTGCGCCTCGCTGTGCTAACTGCAACGCTAAGGCACGGCCTATACCGGAGCCAGCACCGGTAATAACTACTACCTTTTCTTTATAATCCTTCATTTACAACCCACTTTAAGCCATACACGATCAAGCAATCCAAGTCTATAAGGATCGGCCTTGAGGGCAAGATACGAAAATAGTAGTAAACCCGATCCGCTTACTTATATTTGCTTTCATAAAAATAAAGATGAGACCAATAAGCACTAAAGCCAACTGGCAATCGGCCCTACTCTGGTCGTTAATAGCGGCTGCTTTCGTAGGGCCTGGCACCGTCACAACGGCTAGCCGAGCAGGTAGCGAGGGAGGCTGGTTTTATCTATTTCCCTTGCTCTTAGCCATGTTGGCGGGTTATTTACTGATGGAAATGTCGGCTCGCATCTCCTTAGTTACTCGCCGCCCTTTTGGGGCTGTAGTGCAGCAGACTTTTGGCAAGCCGATGCTTATCCTTCTTTTTGGGGGTGTTTTCTTGGGTTGTGCGGCCTATGAAGCCGGAAATTTACTAGGCGGCTTTGCAGGAATAGAGCTGATTTGGGACTTAGATCGGCCCTGGGTAAGCTTGCTGGTTTTGCTTGCTATGCTGGTTTTGTGGTCGGGAAAGGTAAACCATATTAGTAAAATAATGGCAGTCATCGTACTACTGATGGGCCTTGTATTTCTCTACACCGCTGTGCAAACTAGCTTTTTTTCTGCCCAGTCAATAGCAGGGAGCAATAAAAAAGTGGAAGCCAGCACTATTCTCGCTCTAGTGGGTACTAGTATAGTTCCTTACAATTTCTTCTTAGCCGCCAGCCTCAGCCAAGAACAGCAACTGGGTGAAATGCGACGAGGCCTAGGCCTATCCTTTCTCATGGGAGGTATCATTACGCTAGGCATCTTACTAACCGCTAGTAGCTTGAGTGATTTCCAAAATTTTAGCGAACTCAACAGCCTACTCCAAGCAAACCTAGGGCTAGCTGGTAGCTATTTACTAGCACTGGGGCTTTTTGCCGCTGGTTTTTCTTCCGCCGTTACGGCTCCTTTGGCGGCTGCATTGGCAGCTAAAACGCTCTTCTCGACGCATACAGATACCAAGCCGACGAATACGGCATCAGGCATCCAAACAGGCGACAAGCCCACCCGCTGGATATGGCTTTCGGTGTTATTACTCGGCTGGTTAGTCGCCTCTTTTAACTGGGATATTGTACCCCTTATCCTAGCCGCTCAGCTCGTAAATGGTCTGCTCGTTCCCGGCTTGGCGGCGCTAGTGATCTATATCTCCAATCAGCGTGCTTTACTAGGGGAGCAGGTCAATACGATTTGGCAAAATTTAGGCGGTCTCTTGGTTTTCTTATACATAACTTACCAAAGTGGTAATACCATCAGTAGCAAACTAGCAGGCAGTAGCAGCCCCAGCTTGAGCCTGTTTATTAGTCTATTGTTAAGCCTAGCATTGTTCCGTTCGGTAACAGTAAAAAAGAGACTTGCTTAGTTAAGGCACGCTGTGTTCATCCATACGGACACGTACGGACTCGTTGCTCTTGCTCAGGCTCAGTACCCAGTACCCAGTACGGGCAGGCAGGCATAAATGCAGGGGCAAGGGTTTGCTTGTAGCGTAAGCGTAGGGACTATTCGCTGGCAGCCTGAACCTCTTCCCTTCGCACATAAATAGCTACCAGAAAGAGGCCTAAGAGGAAATGTAGCAAAGCAGCCCGCGTATCTGGGTTATAGGCATATTGAATTACTGCCATCAAAAAATGGAAAGTACTCAGCAATAGCATCAACTGAAAAGCTACGGCAGGCGTTCGCTTCCTTTGCCAAAGCGCTAGGCCTCCGATGGTAGCTAAAAACAAGGCTGCTAGACCATACATTTTCACCAACATATCAAAACTACTACCCGTTCCTTGCCCAAAGCCAGGTAAAAATTCCGTAGCTGCGGGGTAGATTAGTAAGCATAGGCCCACGAGGCCTTCAATCACAATATGTAAGTATAAAACGAATACCATTGGTCAACTATTTGATGTTAAATCAAGGTTAAGTGTGTAAATATACCCAAAGAATTGATAGGTAGGAAATGCTGAAAAAAATTTCCTAACGGTTATCCACTAGTTTTTCCACAGGCTTTAGTGGCCGACCGGGCCCTAGCAGATAAGTGCAATACAAAACGCTAAATAGAAGGGCAATAGCGCCTGCTTGATGGGCTACACCTAGGCTCACGGGCACCTGTCCTTTGCTCGAAACGAGGGTAGCTATCCCCAAACCAACTTGAATTATCAACAGGCTTATCAACAGATAAACAGCTTGTTTAAATTGCTGGCTAATGGGCCCTTTAAGTGCTGTATAAGAGAAATATAAACCAATGATTACCAAGCTATAAGCAGTCATCCGATGCATAAACTGAAAGAAGGCTGGCAGGAAGGGGTTTTTGTCGTAATTAACAAAGTTTTCCACCGTCCAATAAGCCCTGTTTAAAAGTACATCGGGGATGAACTTCCCGGCCATATCTGGCCAACTGGGATAGGCGAGTGCAAACTTCGCTCCACTCATCACACCTCCGAGTAAAATTTGGATAATTAAAACAAAAAACAATAAGATAAGTGGCTTTTTCAACGCTTGTTGTGGAAAACTATCCGGCTTAGGTAACCATACTTTGAGGCTTGTCCACACTAAGTAACTGAAAGTCAATAAAGCAACGGAAAGGTGTAGGGTTAGTTTATAGGCATTCACCCAAGGGCGCTCAATTAAGCCGCTAGCTACCATGATCCAACCGAAACTAGCGGTTAGTGCTGCTAGCACCACCACCACCCCCAAACGTTTCATCAAGGCTGCATTGAAGTAGCCCTTCCGCCAGAAAAAAGCAAAACCTACTGCAAAAATTAGCCCCATCATCCTAGCCCACTGCCGGTGAAACCATTCCCAGAAGTAGATGAACTTAAAGTCCTCCATGCTGATATCCGCAAAGATCATAGCATACTGCGGCGAGGCTTGGTATTTTTCAAATTCTTGCTGCCAAGCAGCTTCGCCACGTGGATAGACCGCACCGCGCAGGGGTTTCCACTCCGTTATCGATAAACCCGACTCAGTGAGCCGTGTGATGCCCCCGATCACGACCTGCCCAATGATGAGTAAAACGCCTGCCAAAAGCCACCATTTGATAGCTGGATGAAAGCGTCCAAGGTTGGAGGAGGGGGAGCTATTTTGCCGTTTGTCCGTTGTTGTGCTCGCGTCCATATTGATGTGTAATTGGTTATTTTAAAAATTTTTTCTTTTCCCCTTTATTATCATTAGGGCTGTGGAAATGGGGAAAGAAAGTAGTAGCATGGCTAGGAAAATCCATTCTCCTCATTTGGTGGCCTCTTTTCCACAAGCTTTCCACCTAGAAACCCTCGGAAAATAAAAGGGTTGCAAACTTATCCACGATCTGTGTATTCCGATTCCACAGCATAACTTTTTATAGAAGCTTGGTGGATTTATGACGCAAAAGTGTCAGTAAGCCTTGTAAAAGCCACGGGGGAAAGCTGTGGATATGTGGATAAGCGGACAGTCTAGCATAAGCACTGTGGAAAGCAGTGGAGAACGTAGGCCTTTTGCACAAGACTTAACACCCAACTAGTGGAAAAGCGATTTTCCTAAACAGCAGATTTACAGTGCCTTTACATATACGGTTTTTAGGCTTTGTGGAAAAGTTTTTTTGGCATTATCCGCCTTGCGTTCCTTCCTGTTAGGCTTGCCGAACAAGCCTATTCATCTAAAGGTAATTGCAGCTGTTCATTTCCTTCGGCGAGTAATCGGAAGCTCATCCGGTGGTGGGGGCTAGGGCCAAAGGCCGCTATTGCTGCTCGGTGTGCTTTAGTAGGGTAGCCTTGGTTTTGAGCCCAGCCATATTGAGGGTATTGTTGATCGAGCGCCTCCATGTGATCGTCGCGGTAGGTTTTAGCAAGGATGCCTGCTGCTGCAATGCTGAGGTATTTCCCATCACCTTTGATGATGCAGTCGTAAGAGTAACTTTCGTAGGGGATAAAATATTTTCCATCAATAAGCAGCTGTTCGGGCTTTAATTTCAGTTGTTCGATTGCTCGGTGCATAGCTTGGTAGCTAGCGCGGAATATATTGAGTGCATCTATTTCGGCCGGGCTACAGCTGGCCACCGCCCAATCTAAGGCATGGGTTTGGATAAGTTGGCGAGCGGTGTAGCGGTCGGCCGCTTTGAGCTGCTTACTATCATTGATGAGCGGATGGGTGAAGTTGGGATCCCATACCACAGCGGCAGCAAAGACAGGGCCGGCCAAACAACCTCGGCCGGCCTCATCACAGCCTGCTTCTAGCCTACCTGCTTGTAAGTAAGGGAGTAACATCTTGCAAAAGTAGGAAAATCAGTATAAAGCAGCCTATCTACAGCTTTTCTATTCTCTATCCGGCCACTGGGCTAAGACCTATTTTTTTACCTTCTGCGAGCATCATGGCGAAGGCTGTTTGGTAGTCGTTCGGTATTTCACCCTCCAAGATAGCCTCTCGAATGGCTGTTTTGATGGCACCAATATCTTTGCCTGGGGGGATACCAAAGGTGCGCATAATTTCTTCGCCACTAATAGGTGGCTGCCAATTGCGAAGGTGATCGGCGGCCTCTATCTCCTCCATACGCTGCCGTAACAGTTGGTAGTTTGCCAAGTAACGCTGCACTTTTTCCGGGTTGCGGCTCGTAATGTCGCTTTCGCAAAGTTTCATCAAATCGTCGATGTCTTCCCCCGCATCATACATTACTCGCCGTAAGGCACTATCGCTAATGCCTTCCTGAGAAAGGGAAACAGGCCGTTGGTGGAGTGCTACCAGTTTTTTGACGTACTTCATTTCCTCATTAGGTAAGCGAAGACGGCTAAAAATACGAGCTACCATATTGGCTCCCACCGCATCATGTGCGTGGAAGGTCCAGCCAATACCGGGTTCGAAACGTTTCGTTTTAGCTTTGCCAATATCATGCAAAAGCGTTGCCCAACGCAGCCAAAGGTTTTCACTCTTTTCCGCTAAGTTGTCTAGCACTTGTAACGTATGATAGAAATTGTCTTTATGTTTTTGGCCGTTTTGCTCCTCTACGCCGTGTAGAGCCGTGAGCTCTGGCAGCAAATAGTGTAGCAGGCCTGTATCAAAGAGCAAACGCAAACCAATACTTGGTTTAGGAACCAACAACATTTTGTTGATTTCTACGGCTATCCGTTCCCAGCTGATGATTTTGATTCGTTCTTTGTATGCCTGAATGCCAGCTAAAGTGTCTGGATCAATCGTGAAGCCTAGCTGGGTAGCAAAGCGGATACCTCGCAGCATCCGCAGCGGGTCGTCGCTAAAGGTTTTACCAGGTTCCAAGGGCGTTTTTATACATTTTTGCTCTAGGTGCTCTAGGCCGTTGAAGGGGTCGATGATGGTGCCAAAGTCGCGCTCGTTCAAGCTAATTGCTAAGGCGTTGATGGTGAAGTCGCGGCGGTTTTGGTCATCTTCTAGGCTGCCAGCCTCTACGCTTGGTTTGCGGCTATCGGAGCGGTAGCTTTCTTTTCGAGCACCCACGAATTCGATTTCAACATCGCGGTGCTTCAACATCGCGGTGCCGAAGCGCTTATAAACCGTTACACGGCTGCGTGGGCGAAGACTATTGGCTACTTGCTGCGCTAAGGCGATACCATCTCCCACGCAAACAATATCCAAGTCTTTACTAGGGCGCGATAGTAAGCGATCTCGCACATAGCCACCCACTACGTAAGCTGGGTAGCCTAGTTGCTCAGCGGCTTGGCTGATGATGGCAAAAATTTGCCGCTCGTCTTGTTGAATTTGAAATACCATAATTAAGAGTGCAAATATACACATTAGCCCCACAACCTATCCGATTCGACTAATTTTAAGTATCCATGGATAGCCTAGCTCCTTGAAAATGTGGCAGTTAGCTGCCTTTTTGTCCTGCCCGCTTGGCAGTCTTGCGCTACCAAGCAGCCCTTGCCCCTGCCCCTTGGGCCAGTAATAGGGTGATTACTTGTTAAGATATAAGAATAGGGTCTTTGGCAGAAAAGTTGCTATACTAATAGTGTGTGAACTATTTATTTACCCTTATTACAATCCCATAATTTATGCAACTGAACAATTTCACCATCAAGAGCCAGGAAGCCGTGCAACGCGCCGGCGAGCTAGCACTTGCCCAACAACAGCAAGCCATAGAAGCAGCCCACCTGCTGAAAGCTATTTTCGAAGTGGATGAAAGTGTTACGCCTTTTTTGTGCAAAAAACTAGGCGTTAACCTAAGCATTATCAAACAAGCAATTGATAGCATGGTGGCGGGCTTTCCAAAAGTGAGTGGCGGCCAGCCTTACCTTTCTCGAGCTGCCGGTGAGCTACTACAGCGCGCTAGTGTAGAAATGAAAGCTCTAGGAGACGAATATGTAGCTTTAGAACATCTTCTGTTAGCTACTTTGGCCGTGAAAGACCCTGCCGCAGAACTGCTTAAAGACGCGGGTATGCGCGCCGATGAGTTGAAAAAAGCCATCGCTTCCCTCCGAAAAGGGAATAAAGTGATCAGCAACTCCGCTGAAAATGCTTATAACGCACTGAACAAATACGCTATCAACCTCAACGAACGAGCCAGGAACGGTAAGCTCGATCCAGTGATTGGCCGTGATGAAGAAATTCGGCGGGTACTTCATATTCTAGCACGCCGGTCGAAGAATAACCCTATTCTAATCGGTGAGCCGGGCGTGGGTAAAACGGCTATTGTGGAAGGACTTGCCCACCGGATTGTAAACGGTGATGTGCCCGAAGATCTGAGCGGTAAGGATATCTACAGCCTCGATATGGGGGCGCTCATTGCCGGAGCTAAATACCAAGGCGAGTTTGAAGAGCGCCTCAAAGGAGTGATTCAAGAAGTTACCCAAGCCGATGGCCAAATCTTCCTATTTATCGATGAAATCCACACCCTTGTAGGGGCAGGCAAAGGCCAGGGTGCTATGGATGCTGCTAATATCCTCAAACCTGCACTTGCCAGAGGAGAACTGCGCGCCATCGGGGCTACCACGCTGGCGGAGTACCAAAAATACTTCGAGGCCGATAAAGCGCTAGAACGCCGCTTCCAAACGGTCATGGTAGGAGAGCCTAGTGAAGAGGATGCGATCTCTATCCTTCGAGGCCTCAAAGAACGTTACGAAACACACCACAAAATCAATATCAAAGACGAAGCCATCGTGGCCGCTGTACAACTCAGTGAACGTTACATCAACGATCGCTTCCTGCCCGATAAAGCTATCGACTTGATCGATGAGGCCGCTGCCCGCCTACGCCTAGAAATGAACTCTATGCCCGAAGAGCTAGACGAGGCAGAGCGCAAAATACGGCAGCTAGAAATTGAACGCGAAGCCGTAAAGCGCGAAAACGATACGCAAAAAATAGGCCGCATCCAAGAAGATCTCGCCAATTTGGAAGAGCAGCGCAACGCCTTACGCGCCCAATGGGAAAGCGAACGGGCCATCGTGCTCGGTATCCAACAAGCGAAACAGCAGATCGATAACCTCAAAAACGAAGCCAACCAAGCAGAAAGACGAGGCGATTTCAGCACCGTCGCCGAAATCCGCTACGGCCGTATCCCCGCCGTGGAACAAGAATTAGCAGCCTTTAATCAGCAACTCAACGATCGGCAGCTCGATGGTAAAATGCTGGTAAAGGAAGAAGTGGATGCCGAAGACATCGCCGAAATCGTGGCGCGCTGGACGGGTATTCCCGTTACCCGAATGCTGGAAAGCGAGCGCAGCAAATTACTTCGCCTCGAAGAAGAACTCCACCGCCGCATAGTAGGCCAAGACGAAGCGGTAAGCGCCGTGGCCGATGCCATACGATTAAGCCGCACAGGATTGAGCAACCAACACCGGCCTATTGGCAGCTTCCTCTTCCTAGGAACCACCGGCGTCGGGAAAACCGAGCTAGCCAAAGCACTAGCCGATTACCTCTTCAACGACGAAAATATGATGACTCGTATCGACATGAGCGAGTACCAAGAGAAGCACGCTGTCTCTAGGTTGGTGGGCGCTCCTCCCGGCTATGTAGGCTACGACGAGGGCGGCCAACTCACAGAGGCCGTCAGACGGAAACCCTACAGCGTGATCCTGCTTGATGAAATCGAAAAAGCTCACCCCGACACCTTCAATATCTTGCTGCAAGTGCTAGACGAAGGCCGCTTGACCGATAATAAAGGCCGCGTCGCTAACTTCCGCAACACGATTATCGTTATGACTTCCAATATCGGCTCCGATCTTATCCGCAGCAAATTTGAAGGGATCAACCATCACAACCAAGAAGAGGTAATCGAAGAAACCAAGGCTCTGCTATTCGCTATGCTCAAACAAAGCGTAAGGCCTGAATTCCTCAATCGCATCGACGATGTTGTGATGTTCCGACCACTTAGCCGAGCCGATATTCGCGCCATTACAGCAATCCAACTAGAAGAGCTGCAATCTATGCTTCTCGAACAGCGCATTCGACTTAGCATCGCAGAACCAGCTATGGATTGGCTCGCTAACGAAGGTTACGACCCCGAATTCGGTGCCCGCCCACTTAAAAGAGTAATCAAACGCCAAGTACTACGACAACTTTCCAAGCAAATGCTAGAAGGTAGCATCCAGGCGGATAGCCACATAGTACTAGATATTTTTGATGGCCTAGTCGTTTTCCGTAAGCCCCGAAATGGCGAGCTTTTCAGCCTCTCGCCAATCGAAACACAGCCAGTGCTAGATATTGAAGACGCAGAGTTGCTCGATTAAAGCTATCTATCGCCAATAAGCCTTTTCTCGCTAGCCCCTAAACGAATTCGATTCGGGGCTAGCGGGGAAAGAAAATCTACCAGCGAAAATACGAAATGAGCCTGAAAACCAACTTTTTGAACCAATACTGTGTTCTACCTTTGGTTTTACACCCCAAACGCAAGCAGTAGGTAGCGTATCAATAGCATATTTCCTACTACCACCCACTCCAGTTGGGCACGCCGTGCAGGGGCAAGGGTAGCCTAGTAGCGCAAGACTTTCTCGAGCGCCAAAAAAACACCCAAAACACAAAATACAGGTGGCTCAAGCTTTAACTACCTAAAAACTGGCTGAGCCCTTACAGACGAAATCAAAAGAATGTCGAAAAGTACAAAAATTAAGGGCAGCAAATTAAGTGCCCACGACCTAGAACGAGCTATTTTCAAACACCTACGCGCTAATGATCGCAAGCAGTATAATCCCAAACAACTATTGCGGAAGCTTAAGGTCACCAACAGCTTAGAGGCCATACAATCTGCCTTAGATGCGCTTGTTAAAGCGGCTAAAATTGTCCCAACCGACAATTACAAATACCAGCTCAATAAAACCTACGAACAGGAAAAATCCACGAAATACGCCGAAGGCCGCGTGGATATGACCCGCAGCGGTGCCGCCTATGTTATTGTAGATGGCCAAGAGGGAGATATCTATGTGAGTGCCAACCGAACCAATACAGCACAAAATGGCGACATCGTAAAAATCAGAACCTGGACAGCCCGTGGCCGCCGAAAACCAGAGGGGGAAGTAGTGGAAGTGCTTAAACGGAGTGTAGATCACTTCGTGGGCACGCTACATCTTTTCAATCGCATCGCCGTAGTAACGATGGATGGTGGCGCGCAGTTAGATGTGGTGATCCCGCCAGAAAAAACACGTGATGCCACGAATGGAGAGAAAGTAGTGGTGAAAATTACCGACTGGCAGTCGGATAGAAACGGAGCCATATCGGGGGAAATCACCGCTATCTTAGGCAAGCCAGGCAGTAGCAACATTGAGATGCAAGCTATCTTGATCAATAATGGTTTTAATATCGCCTTTCCCGAAGAGGTGGTGCTAGAGTCCGAAGCACTTCCCAGCCGCATCAGCGAAGACGAGATTGCCAAAAGGAGAGATGTGCGCGGCGTCACTACCTTCACCATTGACCCACTCACAGCTAAGGACTTTGACGATGCACTATCCATTCAGTATCTCGATAACGGCCGGATTGAAGTAGGTATCCACATTGCCGATGTAAGCTACTATGTGCGGCCCAATAGTGCCCTCGATCAAGAGGCTGCCCGCCGAAGCACAAGCGTCTATCTAGTAGATCGCGTTTGCCCGATGCTGCCCGAAAAAATCAGCAATGAGCTTTGCAGCCTGCGCCCGCACGAAGACAAACTGAGCTTTAGTGCCATTTTCGAATTTGAGCCCAAGACGCTTCAGATTGAAAAGCGATGGTTTGGCCGAACCGTCATTCATTCCGATCGGCGCTTCACCTATGAGGAGGCCCAAGAAATACTCGACCAAGGCCAAGGGGAGCTATACGACGAATTAACGGCCCTCAAAAAAATAGGCGATAAGCTCCGCGAACGCCGCTTTAAGGAAGGTTCCATCGACTTTGCAAGCGACGAAGTGCGCTTCGAACTAGACGACCAAGGAAAACCCTTGCGCGTGTATGTGAAAAAAACTATTGACACCAACCGCCTCATCGAAGATTTTATGCTACTCGCCAACCGAGAAGTGGCTACCTATATGGTCGAAAAGGCAAGCAGAACCGCTACTAATATCCCCTTTGTATTTAGAGTACACGACGAGCCAGATATCGAAAAAGTAGAGGAATTAGCCAAGTTCGCCGCTGTTTTAGGCGTGAAAATTGATACTAAGAATGCTGCCACCATCGCCCGTTCCTATAACTACCTCATGCAGCTAGCGGAGCAAGACGCTTCCGTTAAAATGCTAGCTCCTCTCGCCATCCGCACGATGGCTAAAGCTATTTATACTACCCAAAATATTGGGCACTATGGCTTGGGCTTCGATAATTACACCCACTTTACTTCTCCCATCCGTCGATATGCGGATGTGTTAGTACACCGTATTCTGGATAAAAACCTAGAGAAAGGAAGCCCCTTTGTGCTCAACCCCGTGAAACTGGAGGAAAGCTGTAAGCACATTAGCAACCAAGAACGCAAGGCCACCACCGCCGAGCGGGAGAGCATCAAATATAAACAGGTAGAGTTTATTCAAGACCATGTAGGGGAAGAGTTCGATGGTATCATCAATGGCATAGCCGATTTTGGCGTCTTCGTTGAACTTAGTGAAAACTATGTAGAAGGGATGATTGCTTTCCAAAATATGGACGAGGCTTACCAGATCGATAGCAATAAACTCACGATGACAGGCAGCCGTAGTGGTAAAGTGATCGCTATGGGCGATGCCATCCGCGTACGCATCCTAGAAGCCGACCTGAATCGCCGCCGCGTAGAATTGGCACTAGTAAGTGTGGTCGAAAAGGAAAAAAGTAAACGAGTAGCTAGCTCCTCACAGAATGGGGCTGCTCCCACAACTAGCCGAAGCCGATCCCGCAGTAGTGCCTCCAACAAGACCCGCAGTGGAGCCACGGGCGGCAAAAATGCCACGACTAAACCGACCGCCAAACCCTCGGCTAGCAGAACGCCGCGCGGACGAGGGACTAAAAAGTAAGCTAAGAGATACGCTGCGAGCCTACTCCACTGCTTTTTTCTCAATCGTGGGCAAGAGACTAGCCGTTCGTAGATCGATGCCAATGAGGTTACCGTCGGTTTGTTGCAGCCGTACGTAGGGGCTGCCAGCTGCGTAGATGACCTTGCTCGTGTCCAGTGCCACAGGTCTTGGAAAGATCGGGCGAACGCTAAAGCTGCCATCGGTAGCCGATAAGCTAGGGATGATCGCTTGGTATTGCCCATGGTCGTTGGCGATGAGGAAGAGCGAGCAATACTGCCCACTTTTCTCTTGGTAGCTAGCCCTAGGAGGTATTTGCACGAACCCAAGACTGTCTAAAGTAAACAAAAAGCAGCCCCAGTCTGTGGTAGCACCCACTAAATAGTCTTCCCAAACTTCCAGATGCTGGATACGACCCGACTCTGGCTCGGCAGGCCAATCGGCAGGAAATTGGGGCTGGATAGCTTCGCTTAGCTGGCCAGCACCTAAATCTAGCACATAAAAACTTCGATCCGAACGAATGCCCACCAAGCGGCTATTATGGTTGTAGTTTAAATTGGCTAAAAAGTAGGTTGCATCCGGAGCTGTATTTTCAGGCAGTTCATACACGGCTTTTAAATCGCAACTAGAAAGCGCATATATCTCCA
This sequence comes from Lewinella sp., assembly GCA_036735605.1. Lineage (GTDB taxonomy): Bacteria > Bacteroidota > Bacteroidia > Chitinophagales > Saprospiraceae > Neolewinella. The sequence continues at coordinate 14,400 of DAINNZ010000071.1, forward strand.
CTAGCCACCTACCTTTTTTATCGGTTCGCAGAAATAAACGCTCTCCAGCCAATCGGTCAGTGAGCCGGTTGATAGGCGGCACTTCGGCAGTGCTGAAAAGCTCGCAGCTGTCTTGTCTGCTCTCCGTTGCACTAGGAGCTGTAGTGTCCGTTTTTTTGGTTTCTTTGCAAGCAAAAAAAACAAGGAATAGGGTGAGTAAAAAGTAAATCTTTTTCACAAGCTTGAGTTTATATTTTATCCATACGTAGCGCCGTTTTTTGGGCGGTCAATTCGCTAGCTTTGTCCAAAGCCCATCCCGGTCAAAGTGCGAGTACACTGTGTGTCCATCCATACGGACACGTGCGCACTCGTTGCTAACGCCCAGGCCGAGTACCCAGTACCCAGTACGGGCAGGCGGGCATAATGCAGGGGCAAGGCTTTCTCGATAGCGCAAGGGCGGTTGAGTAGGAAGTCTTGCGCTACCTAAAGACGCTTGCCCCCGCGTTAGCCACACTTCAAAACTATACTTTTGCTCGTTCATGCCCCACCAAAGAAGTCTGTTATATAGTCTAGGCAGACTATATTGGCTCTAAAATAGTCTTTTTCTTCTGAAATACCAAATTGCTAGGGCACTAATGAGGATGGAGCAGACAATGATAACCAACATGGCATAGGTGAAATTGGCTCCCGGCACGGGCACATTCATACCAAAGAAGCTGGAAATAATCATCGGCACCGTAAGGATAATGGTGATGAGCGTGAGGCGCTGCATCGTGATATTCAAGTTGTTGGAAATGATAGAGCCATAGACCTCGAAGGTGCCGTTGAGGATGTTGGTATAAATGTTGGCCATTTCAAGGGCCTGGCCGTTGTCGATAATGATGTCTTCAAATAAGTCGCTTTTGTCTTCATCGTGGCGAATACCTAGAAAATCGGTTCTTTTGATTTTCATTTTGAGGAGTTCGTTGCCATTGAGGGCATTGATGATATAGACCAACGATTTTTCAATGCTGAGTAGTTGCTTGAGCTCGCTATTGCGACTACTATCGTAGAGCTCTTGCTCGATGACGTTGCGCTTAACATTTAGTTTTTTGAGGCAGTTTAGGAAGCGATAGACCGTTTGTTCGAAGATGTGCAAGACGAACTGCTGCTCGTCGGTGGGGTCAAAATTACGAATTTTGTTATCTAAAAAAAGCTGAATCACAGGGTTAGGCTGCACCGTGATCGTAATGACATGATCGGGGGTGAGGACAATACCAATCGGCACCGTGATGTAGATGGCATCATTTTCTTCCTCATTACGGTTCAGTACAGGCGTATTGAGAATGATATGGCGCACATCTTCTTCGCGATCGTAGCGGGAGCGCTCGTCGATATCGAGCGGATCGGTGAGGAAATCGAGGGGAATTTCAAATTGTTGGGCTAGTTCTTCGAGCTCCTCTTGGCTGAAAGGAGGGTCAATATTGATCCAGCAGCCGCTTTGCAGCTCGTCCAGCTCTATCAATTGGCCGTCTTGTTGGCTGTAGTAGTGGATCATACCGGTGGGGTATTGAGGGATGAAGAAATAGTGCTTAACAGCACGCCCAAGCCAAATCAAAGGGCATGCTAGTATAACACCACAAAGGTAGGAAAATTGCCAACTAATGACGGACAGAATTCTTTTACACCTTGTAGGCAACCTTTTTCTTAGTTTTACACCATACACTTGGGGTGCCACGATTCGTTTTGGTATTCTTATCATCCTAAGCATCGTAAAAAGCTATAGTTTGCTAAACGAAGAGGCTCAAATGCTGGCTGCTTGTTGCCGCCAAGATCGTGCTGCGCAACAGCTGTTGTACGAGACCTATCGTGGGTCTTTGTATCGGATGTGTTTGCGCTATGCCAAAGACCCGCAGGAAGCTGAAGATTTTCTACACGACGGCTTCATTAAAATTTTCCAAGACATTGGTCAATTCAGAGGGGAGGGTGCTTTAGGTGCTTGGTTGAGGCGGGTGGTGCTCAATGCAGTACTGCAGCAGCTTAGAAGGCGGCCGGTCTTGGTGTCGGATGATTTAGTACCCGAAACAGCCGGAGCCATTGAGCCCGATTTTGATGAAGTGTTAGCTCCTATCACTTACCAGCAAATACTTGGTTTGTTGGGGGAGTTACCCACTGGGTATCGGGTCGTTTTCAATCTTTATTATGTGGAGGAAAAAACACACCAAGAGATAGCGGAACTATTGGGCATTAGCCTAGGGGCTAGTAAATCGCAGCTCTTCAAAGCCAAGCGTGCTTTGCGGGAAAAAATTGAGAGAGGCTACCCGAACGTACGTTTGCAATTGGGGCTAGTTTGGCTACTTTTCTCATTAGGGCAAGGCTTATTCACTGTTTATTGGTTGCTCACCCCTTTTATCTGCTAGCTATGGAAAAAGATAAGACAAATAATTGGGCGGAACGGCTACGCCGCTGGGAACAACAAGCCGATGAACCTTTGCCCCCGCCGGGAGATTGGCAGCGCCTTGCGCGCAAACTGCCACCACCGCCGCGCCGCCGTTTTGCGCTCGGTTGGCTT
>DAINNZ010000071.1:16939-18567 GCA_036735605.1 Lewinella sp.
TGGGTGGGGAGGGCTTGGCTTAACAACCGCTGCCATTCTATGGGTCTGGTTTGCATCTCCGAAAAAGGAGATGCAAAAAAATGAGCCGTCGGCAATTAGCCTTGCGAACAACGCAAATATAGAACGCGCAACCAATGGCACAATAGGAGCCCCTGAAATTAGTATCACGGCTAATCAAACAGATTGGACGGATTCGACGGCTGCTGCGGATATACAGCCTACTCCAATTTTCTTACCAAGGGATACATCTAGCTTCTCTATCCCACACGTATCGGATTCAGCAGATCACTTGCGCACGGAGCAAAAGAGGCTAACTGCTCAAGCCCGTGCATCGAATCAGGAGGTAGCTTCTCTGCCAGCTAGTTTTCCCACCCCCCACACGTCGGTTCTTATGCTTAATGCAGATGCTGCTACGCCTGGCTGGGAGGCTTCTAGTAATACAGTTTCTAGTAATACAGTTTCTAGTAATACAGTTTCTAGTAGAGAGGCCTTCAGTAGAGAAGCCTTCAGTAGAGAAGCCTTCAGTGGTATAGCTTCTAAGGCCAACCTTGTGGCGCTTACGGGTTTAGCGGCTACGCCCTTGTTGCCGCTCAGTTGGGAAGCAAAACCCTTGGCTATTCCGTCCTTACAGTTGGCTAGTATGGAGCCAGCTATGTCGATAAAAGAACAACCGTGGCAGCTAGCGGTGGGGCCCACGATCTTGTTGGCGAATAGCCGAGCACTAGCGGCCAACAGTAGTAATAATTTGCGGCCACTGAGCAGCAGTAATCAACAAAGCCCACAGCTAGGGGTGCTAGCTTCTTTGCAGTTGGGGAGTGCGTGGCGTTTACACCTGGGCTACGTACAGGGTTGGGAGAAGAGCAGTAGCCGCTACCGCTTCCAACGCACCTATTCGCTGAACACCGAGCAAAACAGCAGCGATGGGCAAGCGATAAACAGCTTTGAGGTGGAAATGGATGGTAAATATGCCAAAACAGCCACCGAGATTGAGGTGAGCAGAACGAATTTACCAACTAGTTTTCAGTCGCGCTTATTAATAGAAGCTAGCCTGCTAGAGGAGGTAACTATCCGGCAGCTTCCAATGGCACTTACCTATGATCTACCCATCAAGGCGAGCTGGTCTGTGCGTTTAGGAGCAGGGGTGTTATGGCGGCAAAACCAAATCCAAATCGAACAACAGGCTCGTTTAATACAAGCAGGGCGTTTTGAGCTTCGCAGATCGCAGATACGAAGCCGAGAATTGATAGCCCAAGAGTCGCTGTGGATGGGGCAAGTTGTAGCGGGCCTGCATTTTCAACCCGCAGCACAATGGTCATTCACGGCTCAAGTCAACCTACTTACCAACCTAGGACCAAATAAGGATACCAAAAGAGTAGATTACCAAGGCCCCGCAGCACAACTAACCGCTCAGTATAACTTTTGGAAAAAATAAACTAAAAATAGGAGCCAGTCTCAGGCAACCTTAGTGCCTTTAGTGCATCAAGTATAAAAAGCAGGCATTTATAGTCTTTCAACCCAGAATTTGTGAATTCTGACTTGCTCTTTTTCCGCCTCGCTGCATCGAAAAGCCTCCCCGTAGCTTTGGCTATGCCTACGTTTTTCGCCTTGCGAGCCAAAAAAATAGCGGC
>DAINNZ010000072.1:0-18556 GCA_036735605.1 Lewinella sp.
ATAGTAGCCAACGGAATTATAGTCTTTCAACCCAGAATTTACCTTCGGTGCTACTACGTGGTCGCTACGCGTCTACTGCGTGGTGTGAATTCTGACTTGCTCTTTTTACCTTCGGTGAGCGTCGCTTTGCTCCTTGTAGTTCCGCCTCGCTGCGTTGAAAAGCCTCGCCGTAGCTTTGGCTATGCCTACGTTTCGCTTCGCGGCTTCTTCGAGGTTTCGCCTTGCGAGGCAAAAAAATAGCGGCGACCTATTTTCACAAACCCTGCATTGGAAGACTTTATGCCTGCACCCAACTCCATAGCCAGGCTTTTGGCAGAGCGAACAGAACATATTCAAACCACGAGGACGCATAAAACAATGGCTGGCTGCCGCTTCGCTCGCAGGGGCAAGGGTTATAGGGTAGCGCAACTGTGCTGGCAAACCATAGCCTCAACCACTTTATTGCAGGCGAAATAGGGTAGTTTAGCTTACCTTTGTGTTAATTGTAGTTCAATCGTTGTTTTTTTATGAAAATACAGGCCATTGCTTCCTTCCCGCCAGATAGTCCGCGCATTTACGTAATAACAGAAGATCAAACAGCTATCGGTAGCTTACCTGGCCTAGCATCCTTTAGTATTTGGCCCACCGTATGGGCGCAGTTAACTACAGACAAATATCGCACACTCTACAACGAAACTGGGGGCGTAGCTTACTTAATTAAAACCCGTGCCGATGGCAAAACAGCTGCACTACGGGAAATAGCTCGGAAGCTAACGCATCGGGAAGGCGAGCGGCTTAGCAACAGCCTTTCGCTGTGCTGGCAGGGAGGTAGCGAGGAACGGCTGGCCGCTTTTGCGAATGGCCTCTTTTTGGGCACCTACACGCAAGGACAGTGGAAAGAGGAAGTGCCGCAGCATCCCTTACGCCAAGCCGATAGCCAGCTTTTCGTTATAGGCCAAGCGGCAGCGCAACAAGCACAGCAGCTAGCACGAGCCTATGCCCAAGCGGATACGCAAATGCGCTGTATGGATTTGCTCAACGCCCCAGCCAACAAAAAACGGCCGGAAGACCTAGCCGCTTGGGCCTTAGATTCTGCCCAACGCTTTGGCTACCAAGTGCAAGTGCTCGACAAAGCAGCTTGTTTGCAGGAAGGCCTACATGCGCTTCTAGCGGTCAATAGAGGAAGCGAAGCCCCACCTCGCTTTATTATCCAAACCTACAAAGGCGCCAATGCCCCCGAGCAGCCCGTTGTTTTAGTAGGCAAAGGCGTTACTTTCGATACAGGCGGCATCAGCATCAAACCTAGCACCAACTTGCACCTAATGAAAAGCGATATGGGCGGAGCCGCCGCCGTGTTCGGCACACTCGAAGCGGCTGCTCGCTTAGCGCTCCCCCTGTATCTAATAGGACTGGTGCCGGCTACCGACAACTGCGTAGATGCTGCTGCCTACCAACCTTCCGATGTAATCAACTCCCATAGTGGTAAGACCATCGAAATTATCGATACCGATGCAGAAGGCCGCCTTCTCTTAGCCGATGCCCTCAGCTATGCTGTAACGCATTATAAGCCAAGCATATTGATTGATTTAGCTACCCTCACCGGCAGCGCCGTACGCACTTTTGGCTATCTGTGTGCCGCCCTCTTTACCCAGAACGAAGCGCTGAGCGAAGCACTGCGAAAAGCAGGTGATGCTACGGACGAACGCCTCTGGCCACTCCCAATGTGGGAAGAGTATCTCGGAAATTTAAAAAGCGATGTGGCCGACATTAAGAACTTCTCAGGTCAGCTCACCGCTGGTGCTATCGATGCAGCCGTTTTTTTAAGAAGCTTTACCCGTGAGCACCCCGCTTATGCTCACCTCGACATTGCGGGCGTAGCGATGAAAGCCAGCCCCTATGCTAGCGACCGCATGGCCACTGGTTTTGGGATTGGCCTGCTGCTTCATTTCCTTTCACAACCGCTAAGGGCTTATGCGTAAATATTCAATCATCATTCCTGTTTATAATAGACCGAACGAGGTAGAGGAACTACTGGATAGTCTATTGGAGCAAACCTACGAGCACTTCGAGATTATCATTGTAGAAGACGGCAGCTCCGAAACCTGTGAGGCAGTGGTAAAACGCTACCAACAGCAGCTCGACATTCATTATTTTTATAAAAAAAATACCGGCCCAGGCGATAGTCGCAACTTCGGCATGGCAAAAGCTAGTGGCGACTTTATCGTGCTTTTCGATTCCGACTGCCTAATTCCGCCGCAGTATTTCCGAGAAGTGGAGAAGGGTCTTCGCTTACGACAACTAGCTGCCTATGGCGGCCCCGACGCGGCTCACCCAAGCTTTAGCGTTACCCAAAAGGCGATCAATTATGCCATGACGAGCTTCTTCACCACAGGCGGCATCCGCGGCAAAGAAAAAAACCTTGACCACTTCACCCCCAGAAGCTTCAATATGGGAGTTAGCCGCGCGGTGTGGGAAAAAGTTGGCGGATTTAGCGATGTTCACCCAGGAGAAGACCCCGACTGGAGCTATCGCATTATGGACGCAGGTTTTACCACGGGGCTTCTACCCGCTGCTTTTGTGTATCATAAACGGCGTATTGATTTTCAAAAATTTCGGCAGCAAGTGTATAAGTTTGGGGTAGTGCGCAACGTATTACTAGCGTGGCATCCCACCAAATTCAAGCCAGTTTTCTTGCTGCCTAGTCTCTTTTTGCTCGGTAGCCTATCTTTAGTACTATTGGCCATCTTTAGTTCGTTATGGTATCTCTTTCCTTTGGGCTTGCTAGCAGGCTTACTTTTTGCGGATGCTCTCATCCAAACAGCTAGCCCTGAAATTGCGCTGCTTGCGGTACCTGCCAGCTTTATTCAACTATATGGCTATGGCTGGGGTTTCTTACAAGGGTACTTCAAGATTCATCTGATGGGCATACCGCCTCGGGAAGCTTTCCCGAACTTATTTTTCAAGTCTAAGATATAAAGCCACACCAAACTTGCCCAAAAGGCACTGCTGTTCATTCTTATAAAAAAAGCTATTTTTACGCCATGAAAACTAGGATCACTTTCTTTTTGGGCATTTTATTTGGCCTCTTGCTTGCATCGCAGGCGGTGGCGCAAACAAAGGTTCGTGTGGAAACACCGCTGTGTAGAAGCCGCGTACAGGTATTTGGCATCAATGGTGCAGGCTACTACGTCGTAGAAGAGCTGAATGCTGAGCGCGTGAACAGCAGCAGTGAAGAGGGACAAACGAGCGAGCAGCACATTTATACCTGGACCTACGAAGGCAAGCAACCAAAGATTTTCTTTATTGGCACCTCTATGCGCGACTATTTCCCTATCTTAGTGGGCATGGAGCCTAACATACAGGTAAGCGGAAAATGCGGCAATTTCAATACCGCTACGATCCAAGGCTCGGCGGCGAATGTAGCCTATCAGCAGCTGCTACAGCAATTAAATGCCAACAACCAAGAATATACCACCTTAGCCAAGGCCTTTAGCGAGGCCGAGCAAAGCGGCGACGCAGCTGCGCTAGCAGCACAAAAAGCCGCACTAGCCGCTTTAGATGCGAAAAAAGTACGGTTGGTAGAAAAAAGCAAAAAGGATAACCCTTTTTTAGGGCGTATTGCTGCTGCCAACACTTACCTGAGTTATGTAAATGCAGATCACAAGCAGTACGAAAGCGGCCTAGCACACTATTTAGGGACTATTTGGCAATTCGTTGACTTTGAAGATGCTGGCTATAACGATATGAACGTGGTATATGAAGCTTCCGTGAACCACCTTAACACTTTACTAAGTGCTATGAACGATTTAGAGCAGCTGCGCCCTGTTGTAAACAGCTACATTGATCGCTGGCCAGCCGAGAGTAGTGCTCGCTTGTATGCTCTAGGTGGCTCTTTTGCTGTTTTAAGTCAGCGCAGTCATCCCCTCGCATTAGAAATAGGGCAAAAGATACTAGATGGCTATCAAGCTAGCCATCCGGAGGCTGTAGCAGGCATTATGCAGTCGTTCAGTAAACTACGTACTTCTGTGCCTGGCAGTGAAGTGCCAGATTTAATTGGTAGTGCTCCTAGTGGGGAAACCCTCAAACTAAGTGATCTGCGAGGGAAGGTGGTGCTTATCGACTTCTGGGCAAGCTGGTGTGGTCCTTGCCGCAAAGAAAACCCCAATGTGGTAAGGATGTATCAAAAATATGCCGATAAAGGCTTTGAAATTTTTGGTGTTAGCTTAGATAACAACAAAGAGCGTTGGGAAAGAGCTATCGCCGACGACCAGCTCACCTGGCCACACATCAGCGACTTAAAGCATTGGAAAAGTGAACATGCCGCCCTTTATGGCGTTCGCAGCATCCCTGATACGCTACTCATCGACGCAGAAGGCAAGATCATTGCGCGCAACCTGCGAGGTGCTGAATTGGAGCGAGCGTTAGAGAAAATTTTTGGCCAAGGTAAGTAAACAATATGACTGCCATCAGCACTAGAGTAAGTACTATTCTCGCTATTGTTATCGTAAGTGTAGGTTTAGACCAATGGACGAAGCAACTAGCCATCCAACACCTGGAAGGTGCCCCAGATCAGCAAATAGTAGGCGACCTGCTTCGGCTCACCTTTGTACGCAACAAGGGGGCTTTCCTAAGCTTAGGATCTAATTTGCCGGAAGGTATGCGTAATTTATTGCTCAACTTCTTCCCGGCCGCCTTACTGATCGGGCTATTCGTATATTTATTACGGAGCAAAAGTGTGCAAAAATGGCAGGTCATCGGCTTGGCCTTCATCGTAGGTGGAGGACTCAGTAACATCATCGATCGGTTTTTATATGGCCATGTGGTTGACTTTCTTCACATGAAAGCAATGGGTTTACAGACGGGTATCTTCAATGTAGCGGATATGGCGATCATGCTCGGGATGTTCATTATCCTGCCGTTTGCCTTCAAAAAGGAACCGAATACGAAAGAAGTGCTGCCAAAAAGTGACTAATCGTATATTTATTTGTCTATATATAAGACATTTGTATATATTTGCCTCCCAAATGTTTACCCACCGCTGGGCTTTCCAGCGGATATAAGAGAAAGGATACTAGTGATTACCAACAGATCAACAACCCCCAGTTTACAGGGTCGTGGTTTCAATACCGCATCAAACGTGCAAGAACGTAGCTTAGAAGCTGCCTTGTTCGCACAGCCCATCAGCGCGCAATTTGCAACATCCTCCTTAAATGATTGCATAAAGGAACTTCCTTTCGATGATGCCTATTATGTGAGGGAGTTCGGCATGGATCGCCGAAACTACCTGATCTACCAAGAAATGGTGGCCAAAACAACTCACTTTTGTGCTGCCTACCTAGACGCTGAAATGAATGGAACAAACGGCTACCAACCCTTCTTTGTGTAAACAATTTGAAATTTGGAAACTAAAGTTTCCTATCGGCACGCACTCACCCACTCTCTATGTCCTCGTTGTCAGTCAAACTGACCTTCCCACCTTTTTCCGCGAGCCTTATGTGACAGCTCTTCCGCTCTATGCTGCCAACTTTCAGCACCAAATGCTTCCTGAGCAAGTACAGCTTCCTTTCATTCGCGGCGGCCAAGCTTCTTTACACCAGTTGCCCTTCGATTGTTTGATTGCTACGCACGGTATTTTCACGATACTGAAAGTGAATCTAGAAAGCAAAGTAGCCTACCTCAACGACGATATCCAGCGGCAAGTAATGGCTCAGCTCAAAGAACGCTTAGGTCTCTTGTAAAAACAGTTAGATGAAAAAAGCCCGCCCTCCGCTAGGGAAGGGCGAGCGTCCACACTCAAAACGTCAAACCTAAAATTCTTCTCCTGCTGTGCTTGTACTTTCCACCTTGGTTGAGTTGATATACTTGAATCGATGTGGGTTGAGTATAGTTCTAAGTGACTTCCTGCGATAGATCGGCTATGGATACATTCTTCTGCACTCATCCATTTTATAGCTCTCTGCCTATACTCGGTTTATTCAAGCGGGCTTTTTGCCAGGGCAGTTGATCAGGGCAGTTGATCATATTGCTGAAGCCCTAAATTTTCAATTAAATTAATAAGCTTTTGAGCATAGTTGGGGTCGGTGGCATAGCCGGCTTCTTTGAGCCCTTTGGCCCAAGCTCGATAGTCGGTGGGGGAAAGGCGGAAAAGCCCTGCATAGCGATCTTTTTGTAGTAGGCTGCTGTGTGCTCGGAAGCTAGCATGGGCATCCTCGAAGACACGGAAGAAGTCTTTGTGCGAATCGTCGGTAAAATTGCTACAATGCCCTTTTTTGCAAGACCGGCTAAAGCACTTGATCCCGAAGTGATTATTATTCTTTGTGGCCAACGTGCTACTACCGATATTACTTTCTAATAGTGCCTGCGCGAGTGTGATGCTAGCAGGTATTTTGTTAGCTTTCATCTCTTCTTGTGCAATAGTAGCGTAAGTGGCTACATAAGCGAGTTGCCGCTGTTCTTTGGCCGTCCAAACCCTTTTTTCCTCCTTAGTCGGATAGGCGGTGAGCTGCGAAACGTTCTTGGCGGAAGGCTTCGAGCCCAAATCGTAGATAAAGGCCGTTTCGGCCATCGTCCAGATAGATGCAGTATGGATGCTGAGGCTAAGGTTCAGTTCCTTACGCGAAAGCAAAAGATAAAGAACCACTAGTACCAAGGCTTTCGTCCAAGGGCTAGTTAGCTGTGCGCGAAAACGCTTCCATTGCTGCTCTAGCAGAAGCCCAAAATGGCGCGGGATGGGATGTTCTGTTTTCATAAAAACTCAGTTACGACTGCAAAGTAACAGGAAAAGTTTTTTATCTGCAAGTTAAAAACATATTTTGTTTAAAATATTTTATCTAGTCGCCTTTTTCCATGGTGGTGGTATTGAATCGTCTTGCGCTACTAAGAAAAGCCTTGCCCCTGCCTATTGGCCAAAAAAGATAGGTAAGTTGCGGCAGTCTGTTTGACAATCATATAGCGAAGGCATTTGATTTGCGCACGTGAATATGGATCGTATCGGGCAGGTAGTAGCTGCAAGGCTTGTTTGTATCAAAAAGTTGACTGTATGGCAGAAGTAGCTTATATTTGCTCATTAGTGCATATTTTGATAGCGGAGTGATCGAAATGCGGCAGCAATACAGCGCCGAGGGTTTCGCTACTAGGAGGTACTAGCGCAAATAGGCTTAAACGGCCAGGGAGAATTAATATGAAAATGAATCTATCTACCGAACGTATTATTGGCCATTACCAAGGAAGCGAGGCAGGGCCGCTAGTGATTGCTATAGCGGGTTTACATGGTAATGAGCAGGCGGGCGGAATTGCCTTAGCTCGCTTATTTGATCTATTAGCGCAAGAGCCTGCTATCAATCCAGCCTTTTCTTTCAAGGGCGATTTTCTTGCTTTGCGCGGTAATTTGCAGGCTCTGGCTAGTGGAAAGCGCTATATTGACGAAGATCTGAACCGGATTTGGTCAGAAGAGCGAATAGCAGCACTTCGGCGGGATAGTAGCCAAGCTAGCTCAGAAGAAAAAGAGCTACTGGAGCTGCTAGCGGCCATAGAAATTGCGGTACAAGAGACACAGCCTCATGAGTTGGTGCTCATCGATCTGCACACCACTACTGCGAGCGGCGGTATTTTCATCGTAACGGCCGATGACACCCCTAGCTTGTTACTGGCAGCGGAATTATATGCACCGCTTATTGAAGGCATGTTGGATGGGTTGCAGCATACCTTACTACACTATTTCAAAGGGGACCGATTTGGTGCAGGCACCGCCCTGACAGCCCTAGCTTTTGAGGCCGGTGCGCACGACGATCCTAGCTCTATTGACAGAGCATTGGCCGTGGTGGTAAACATCTTTCGGAATATTGGTTGTGTGGAAGAAGGGGATGTGCGCACATTGCACGATGAGTTGTTGCAAAGCGAAGCGGCTCAGCTACCTCCTCGTAGCAGGCTTGTTTACACCCACCACATTCAAGCGGCCGATCAGTTTAAGATGCAGCCAGGTTTTGCTAATTTCACGGCTATACGCCAAGGTGATTTACTAGCACATGATAACAAAGGCCCTATATTAGCTCCGCTAGATGGCTATTTGCTCATGCCGCTGTATCAAGCTTTAGGGCAAGAAGGCTTTTTCATCCTACAAGAGTGCCGCGCTAGCGAAGTAGCCTTTTAGGCTTTTAATGATCGTAGCCGAAACGCCGCAGCTCCCGTTCATTATCTCGCCAGCCATCGCGTACTTTGACGTGCATTTCCAAGAACACTTTGGTATCGAGAAAGGCTTCCATTTTTTCACGAGCAGCGGTGCCTAGCTTCTTGATGGCTTCGCCACCTTTACCTATGATGATAGACTTCTGGGTGTTGCGTTCCACGTAAATCACGGCGCTGATGCTGGTGAGGTTTTGGCCGTTTTTAGTCTGGCTTTCTTTGAAAGAATCAATTTCCACCTCTGCGCTGTAAGGAATTTCTTGGTGATAAATCTCAAGCATTTGCTCTCGAATGATTTCGGAAATAAAAAAGCGCTCTGGCCGATCGGTCAATTGATCTTTCGGGTAGTAAGCAGGCCCCAAGGGTAGCTTTGCTCGGATGGCCGCCAGTAAGTCTGGCACCTGTTGGCCGTGCAGCGCTGAGATGATAAAGACTGCTTCCGGCTTAAGCCATTGTTTGAACTGTAGAACGATGGCCTCCAGTTGTGCTTCACGCATCAAATCGCTTTTATTAATTACCAAAAAAAGGGGTTCCTTCCAATGGCGAAGCTTTCCGACTAAAGGCTCATCTTCGGTATATTGCTCGGTGGGATCTACGAGGTAAATCATCACATCCGCATCTTCAAAAGCTGAATTAACAGCCTTATTCATCATTTCCTGCATCTTGTACTTCGGGTCGTGAATGATGCCTGGGGTATCACTAAAAACGATTTGAAAATCATCGCCACTCAATAATCCGATAATCCGATGACGGGTTGTTTGGGGCTTGGCGGTAATGATGCTCATGCGCTCACCCACTAGTGCATTCATCAATGTTGATTTGCCGGCATTGGGCCGGCCCACGATATTTACAAAACCCGAGTAGTGTACTATTTCCATCGCGCAAAGATACAGGATATTGATCGGCTCTTACAACAGACTTCTAAAAAGCAGATTATGCACTAATACGTTTCTCGCAACTGATAAATAGCTGGCAGTTCTCTACCTAAGCCGTTGTAGTCTAGGCCGTAGCCTACTACAAATTTATTAGGGATAGAAAAACCCACATAATCGATCGGCACCGCTACTTTTTGGGCATCGGGTTTATGTAGCAGCGTTACCAACCGGATAGAAGCAGGGAAAAGAGCCGCTAACTGAGGCAAGAAGGTTTGCATGGTGTAGCCACTATCTACGATGTCTTCTATCAAAACCACATCTCGGCCTTTGATCAGGGCGGGCGTGGGGGCTAGTAGCAGCTTTATCTCGCGACTACTGACCGTGCCCACATAACTAGAAGTGCGCACAAAGTCCACTTCCCCACTCAGGCCGGAGGCACGAATCAGATCGGCGGCGAAGATGAAAGCACCTTTGAGCATCACAAGGAAAACAGGCTGCTGGCCGGCTAAATCAGCCGCCAATTGCTGCCCGATGGCTCTTACCCGCGCTTGTATTTGCGGCTCAGAAAGAAAAAGCTCGAAGCTTAGTTCGTGAAGTTCTACAGATTTACGGCTGGAGTCCATATTGGTCAATTAAATAAACGAGTGAAGTCATAGCTGCGGCACCGAGTGCTAGCTCCCGTGGATGTACTGTTGGTAGCCGATCAGCAGCGGTATGATGATAATCAAAATAGCGTTGGCTATCCGGTACAAGGCCCAATAATAGGCCTTTTTGCGCTTTCAGGCCACTAATATCCGCACCCGAGCCACCACTACTAAAATCGAGCCCATAAGGGGCTAATAGTGGTAGCCAGTTGTTAAGCTGCCGGTAGTAAGCTTCAAAAACGCTGGCATCCGCTTGCGCACTGAAGCCTCGTGGGCTAAAACCACCCCGATCGCTTTCAATGGCTAGCAGGTGAAATTCATTGTTTGCATAACTCGCCTCCCAGTAAGCCTTTGCACCGGCTAAGCCATTTTCCTCGTTAGCAAATAGCACACAACGGATCGTCCGTTTAGGTCGGTAACCTAAGCGCTGCAAAAGTGGAAAGACTTGCATCGCTTGCACACAGCCTGCACCATCATCGTGCGCTCCCTGGCCAATATCCCAGCTATCTAAGTGCCCGCCCACCAGTATGATTTCTTCGGGGTGGTCGCTGCCCTTGATCTCGGCAATGACGTTGTAGCCTACCTCAGCTGGCAAGTTCTTTCCATGCGATTCAAAGTGTAGGACGACCGCCTCATTTTTTAGTAATTGGCTTAGCAGATTGGCACCATTCGTGGAAATAGCAATAGCGGGTATCGGTTCGCTCTCCGCCTCATAGGTCAAAGTGCCCGTATGTGGCACATCATCTTGTGCTAAAGTCATGCTTCTCACCACCACCCCGACAGCCCCAAACCTAGCGGCTCGGCTAGCACCATAGACGCGCTGATCCACCGCAGCACCATAAGCAGCAAAGGTGTTGAATAGGCTGGGATCCATAGGCCGATTGAAGAAAACGATCTTCCCCGCCAGCTTTTCCCGACCTAACACAATCAGTTCCTCTAAACTTTGCACTTCTACCACGGCGGCAGTAATACCTCCTGCCGGGGTTCCAATGCTATTCCCTAAGCTCGTGACCTGCAGCGGCCGGCTACCTATTTGACGACTATTCACAATCTGAGCACTCGCCTCCGGCCCTCTAACCCATCTAGGCTCTAGGCAAGCTTGTAAATAAACCGTATCGAAGCCTACCGTAGCTAAAATTTGCCGGCTCCAGACTACCGCCGCCGCCGCGCCAGGGCTGCCCGCTAGCCGCGGCCCCACTTCTTCGCACAAACCTCTCAACCAATGGTAAGCCTGCCCCTCTTCAAGAGCCCTTTCGTGAATCGATTTAAGAAAGAACGCATCGCCTCCCGATTGGCCTTGGGCATAAAAAGTGTGTGGAAGAAGCGCGAAAACAAGCACAAAAAATACCTTTTTTACGATTTCTTCCACTAGCGAACAAGCATAAAGTGACCAAAATGAAAGGGAAAGGCTATTTAGTGCAACCTCTTTATAAACAGAATATTTATTGGACAGCATAAGTAAATTGAAATTATGTTTGGCAAATAGATTCGTGTCGAAATCAAGCGCCTATTTTCAAAAAGTGATACCTAAATCGCAGAAATTACATTTTGCCATAAATAGTGTCACAAGCCAAAAAAATAGTGCTATATTTTACAATAGATCGAATTGACCTTCAAAAATTTTGCGAAATTTTTAAACACGACTAAGGGTAAAAATTACAATAAGTCTTTATCTTTGCATCAGCAATTGATCTAAAGGCATCCGCTAATAGATGTTCTGCTAAGTTTTAATTTGGTTTTATTTGGTTAGGGCTGAGGTAGTGCTGTGGTGGCACTGCCTCTTTTTTTTGCCCTTACGCAGCTTACAACAAGTTATTTTTGGCTAAAGCAGGGGCAAAAGTTGCTATTAAGCGCAAGACAATCCTTTAATAGTTAGCTCCCGAGAGCCCCTAGAACTACCAATGAGTTTTGCATCGTGTGCGCCTATAATCAAAGTTGAACATCCTCAGACTGAAAAAATAATAAGTTAAGAGCGATTAAAAAGTTCAAATAAAAACTTTCTCAGTTGCAAAAGCAGCGAATTTTGTTAACTTTGCGTTAAGATTGTGCGATGGCTTAGTTAAGATATAAGGTGCAAAACACCTAAACTAACTCAAAAAGAGCACAAACACACGCTTAGATTTAACCAAAAGCTTACAGTAGATCGGCGATTAGAGTCCTCTTCCTTCGGGAGGTGTACAGGTTTTTTGTTCCATTAATCCAATGAACACTAAAAAAATTGCTTAGGCCTTCCGCCAAGGTCAATCTCCTACTACGGTAGGAGACTCACTTGTTGTGGATTGCCTAAGTCATAAAGGCTTTGCCTTCAGCGAAAGGCATTTTGATTGTTCACCAATTTTTCTAACCAACTAGTAGTCAAAACGATTATTATTATGAAAAGACTTTCACTAGTGATTGCACTAATCTTTTGCGCTTTCAGCTTTGTAGCTGCGCAGAAGACAGTCACCGGTACGGTAGCCGATAGTTCCGGCGAACCGCTTATCGGTGCCTCCATTTTGGTTAAGGGAACTACCTCTGGTACCGTCAGCGATATCGACGGCAGTTTCTCCTTAGCTGTTCCTTCTTCCACGGCCATACTGGTCGTGAGTTACACCGGTTACGCCACGAAAGAAGTGGAGCTAGATGCGGCTACTTCCTCCGTTGCTATTGTGCTGGAGGAAAACGCTTCCCAGCTCAACGAGGTCGTGGTAACTGGTCTAGGTATCCGCAGGGAAAAGAAAGCCCTCGGATATGCTGTTACCACTTTGGGTACGCAAGAGCTAGAAGCTCGCCCAGAGGGGGATGTTACGCGCGTACTTCGGGGTAAAGTGCCGGGTGTAAACATCACCCAAACGTCGGGTCTGGCTGGTTCTGGTACCAACGTGATCATCCGAGGTTACACCTCCATTTTGGGTTCTAATCAGCCGTTGTTTGTAATTGATGGGGTTCCCTTCAATTCCAATACGAATTCTGACCAAGACTTTATCGACGGGGGAGCTTCTGCCTCTAGCCGTTTTGCGGATCTTGACCCCAACACCATCGCGGAAGTGAGTGTATTGAAGGGCCTTTCTGCTACCGTACTCTACGGCGAGCAAGGCCGTAACGGGGTTATTTTGATTACCACTAAGAATGGTCTAGCAGCCGATTTCGATAAGAAAATGGAAGTGACCGTTGATCAAGGTATCTTTGTATCTCGCATTGCTTCTTTGCCGGAAGACCAAGACTTATATGGTAATGGTTTCCACAACGAAGCTTCTGCTGCCTTCTCCAACTGGGGCGCACCTTTTGATACCCCTGGTCGTTTTGGTTTGTCTGCCGATGGTGCTATCCCGCACCCTTATCAGCGCTATGCGAACGTATTGCCTGAGTTTGCGGGTGCTCGCTTACCTTACCGAGCTTACGACAACCTGCAAGGCTTCTTCGATGATGGCTTGATCAAAACTACTGCTATCAATGTTTCCAATCGCTTAAACGACGGTACTACTGTTAATTTTAGCTATGGCCTTCGCGACGAAGATAGTTTTGTGCCTTTGAGTTCTTTTACCCGCCACAACTTCGGCCTAGGTTTCCAAACCGAATTGGGGAATGGTTTAAAAATCAACTCTACTTTCAACTATGTCAATACGGATCGTGCAGCACCGCCAACGTCCATTTCCTTTAGCTCCAACCCACAGGGCGATGCCTCTTTGTTCTCCAACGTTTTCTATGTTCCTCGTTCTATCGACCTGAACGGTATGCCTTATGAAAATCCACAAACGAGAGAGTCTATCTTCTACCGAGGTGGTAACGATATTCAGAACCCTTATTGGACACTGAATAACACAGGCGATGTGGAGGCTGTTCGCCGTTTCTTCGGTGCGGTTAACCTGTCTTACCCCATCACTAGCTGGTTGAGTGCCAACTACCGAATTGGTATCGACGGTTACACGCAGCGCAAAACCTTCCACATCAATAAGGGCGGTATTCAAACGCCGCTCGGCTTGTTGCGCACCTCTGAGCGTGCCAACTTCATTCAAGACCACAACTTGAACTTGCAATATAACAGCCGCTTGAACGATAATCTTACGCTAGACGGTGTAGTGGGTCTGAATGTGCGTCGCGATAATTTCTATCGCACCACCGCGACTTCCGACCAGCAGTTCGTTTATGGCTTAGTTACGCATGATAACTTCATCTCGCATTTAGCTACTAGCCGCCAAATTGACGAAAATCTCATCGGTGCTTTTGCTACGGTCTCTTTGGGCTACCGCAACTTTGCTTACTTGAACGTACAAGCTAGAAATGACTGGACTTCTACCCTCGAGGCAGCAAACCGCTCTGTTTTCTACCCTAGTGCGAGTGTATCTTTCATTCCTACTGAAGCTTTTTCAGGCTTGCAAAACAACAAAACGCTTAATTACTTGAAATTACGCGTCGGTTATGGCACCTCAGCAGGTTATCCCGATCCTTACCAAACGCGTAACGTGCTAGGTTTGAACACCCGTACGTTCTTAACCAACGGAGGCTCTGTAGTCAATACCAACTTCGTATCGAATACCCTGGGCAACCCTGACTTACAGGCAGAAATCCACAGAGAGCTGGAATTTGGTTTGGAGGGTCGTTTCTTCAACAACCGCTTGGGTATTGACCTTTCTTTGTATGATAAAAACTCTTCCGACCTGATCATCGAGCTGGATCTTGATCCTTCGACTGGTTTTACCGAAACGACGATCAACGCAGCTGGTTTGAACAACAAAGGAATAGAATTGGGTGCCAACCTTACGCTAATTCGCAATAAGAAAGTGGACTTTACCATCAACGGTAACTTCACTCGGAACGTAAGTGAGGTAACTCGCATCGCCGAAGGTATTGATCAAATAAATATCGACGGTTACAGTAACTTAGGCAACTTTGCTATTGTAGGACAGCCTTACGGCATCATCCAAGGTGATGTAATCCGCCGCGCACCCGAAGATGCCGGCCCATTAGCTGGACAGCGCTTGTTGGGCAGTAATGGTGTTTACCTCGAAGCACCTGATATCGGCATACTTGGCGACCCGAATGCCAACTACATCCTCAATTATGGTTTTAACTTAAGCGTTCACGGTGTAACCTTCAATGCTTTAATGACCTACAACGATGGTGGTGTGATGTATGCAACCACTCCTTCTACTTTGATGGGGCGTGGTATCTTGGAAGAAACTGGTTTCGATCGCTTCGTTCCGGTTATCGCTCCAGGTGCCCGTTTATTACCTGACGGCACCTACGTACCCAACAATGTACAGATTACTTCCACGCAGCATTACTGGCAAAACGGTGGGGTATTCAACGACGAGCTTCGGGTGTACGATGCTTCTTACATCAAATTACGGGAAGTATCCGTTGCTTATAGCCTGCCCAAATCGGTGCTAGCTAAAAGCCCATTCGGTAATATTACCTTCACCTTGAGCGGCCAAAACTTATGGTTCCGTGCCCTTGGTTTCCCCAAAGGTGCTAACTTCGACCCAGAAGTATCTTCTTTGGGTGTAGGTAATGGCCAAGGCTTCGAGCTGATGAATGTACCCACGGCTAAGCAATTTGGTGGCAGCGTCCGTCTTACTTTCTAACTTAACTAAACTTTTAAAGTACTTCACAATATGAAGAACTATCTCAATAAACTCGGGTTACTGCTAATGCTTTTCAGCTTGGCAGCTTGTAACCTATTCGAGCTAGACGAATACTTAGTTGATCCTAGTAATGTGTCTCCTGATAATGCGGAAACTTCCCTTGTCATGAACCGCGTTCAATTCGACTTTAACCGCTTCGTTCATGCTACTAGCAATGAAACGGCTCGCTACTCGCGCTTAATGGCCATGACAGGTGGTGTGCTCTATGAGAATCACCGTTCACCTGTTAGTTTCGACGCAATCTGGTTGAGAGCCTATTCCGATCTGATCCCAGATATGGATTTGGTAATCGCACAGTCTGACGAGGGAGGCTTCTCCTTAGTAGCAGGTGCTGCTAGAGTGATGAAAGCTTACACCCTTTACACATTGGTTGATTTGTTCGGCGATGTGCCTTACAGCGAAGCACAACAGGGCATCAGCAACCCTTCTCCTAGAGCCGACGACGATGCCGCAGTATATGCCGCAGCCGATGCGATTTTGGAACAGGCCATTGCAGACCTCTCAGCCCCCACGGGTACTTTCTCCAACGATTTGTTCTACAGCGGTAGTGCTACGGCTTGGTTAAAGCTAGCTAACACGCTCAAACTACGTCGCTTAGTGATGACGCGCCTGGTAAATGCCGATGCCGCTACCATTAACAGCCTAGTAAGTGGTGGTAATATCATCGATGAAATTGGTGAAGATTTCCAATGGCAGTATGGCACCTCTTTGGCGAACCCAGATTCTCGTCATCCTTACTATGTTGATGGCTACTCCAACTCTCCTGACATCTATACCAGCAATTACTATATGTGGTTGTTTTTCGGTGAAAAACCCGTAACAGATCCGCGGCTTCGCTATTACTTCTATCGCCAAGATTGTGATGAAACGAACGAAAATGCTTTCACGCTAGACTGTGTATCGCAGCCTTATCCGGCTCACTGGGCACCAGGCTTTCCCTTCTGTACGGCATCCCTAAATGAGGCTAACATCGGTGGCTATTGGGGGCGTGACCATGGTAATGCCGATGGTATTCCGCCAGATGATGTTAAGCGAACGGTCTTTGGTCTCTACCCTGCCGGTGGTAAGTTTGATGCCGACGATTGTGTTACTTCACAAAACAATGGCGCGGATGGTACCAGAGGTGCCGGTATTCAGCCGATCATGCTTTCTTCTTGGACGCACTTCTTATTGGCAGAAGCTGCGCTAACGGTGCCTGGTGTCAATGGCAACCCCGCTGCCCTCCTCGAAACGGCTATCCGCCAAAGCATGGATAAAGTGCTTAACTTCCAATCGGGTCAAGTTCCTGCTGAGTTTGCAGCTACCGATGACCAAGTGGAAGCCTATATCACTACCGTTATGAATGCCTATAATGCTGCCACTACCAACGAGGGTCGCTTAGATGTAGTGATAAAGGAATTCTTCCTAGCACTCCACGGTATGGGCAATGAGGCCTACAATGCTTATCGTCGTACGGGTTCTCCGCGTAATATGCAGCGCACAGAAGTGGACAACGAAGGGCCTTTCCCACGCTCTATGTGGTATCCTGCTAACTACGTCAACCGCAACCAAAACGCTTCTCAGAAGCCTAACCTAACCGGTCAGGTATTCTGGGATACGAACCCAGCTGGTTTCATCAACTAAGCATTCCTAACGAACGAAAACACCTAGGGGAAAGGCAGCAGCTCAACCCCTAGGCTTTTAATAAAAACTAATAATTATGAAAATGAAGTTCCAATTTGGGCTTATAGCGCTTTTGTTGCTAGCTTTCACAGCCTGTGAGGAAAAAGAAAGGGCTTTCCCTGAATTCGGCGACGATGACGTGGCCACCGGTGCCTTCGCCCGCAGAATTGACGGCGTAAATGGTATTTTCGACTTCTTCTCGCCAGAAACTTCCGTCATCGACTTCACCGTCGAGTTCTACGACCTCAACCAAGGCCGCGACGTAGCGGAGTACAACTGGACAGTAAGCCACATCAGCAACTCTGGTGGCGATAACCACGGCCCTGCGGCTATCCGGTCTATCCCGGCCTCTAGCTTCACGACCTCTCAGTTTGGCTTACCTTCTGTAAAAGTAGAGTTTAGCCTAGCAGAGGCACTCTCTGCCCTAGGTCTAACTACCGATGATATCGCAGGCGGCGACAACATCCGCTTCGAAGCTACTATCGTGATGAACGATGGCCGTACCTTCACGCGTGCCAACACGGGGCCCAACGTGATTTCTGGTGCTGCTTTCCGCGGTACTTTCTTGGTGGACCAGCCCGTTATTTGCCCTTCTGATCTAGCGGGTACTTACACGGTATCTTCTACACCCGATCTTCCTTGGCCTTATGATTGTGCCGGCGCTACCTGGACGGGAGAAATTACTTTCACCTCTGTGGGGGTTGGTTTATATGAAGTGCCCGACTTTTCCTTTGGTGCCTACTATGGTTGCCAAGGCGTAACCGATGGAGCAGGTACTGCTACACTACCTGGTGGCTCGCTACAAATACAAGATGCTTGTGGTAAACTAACACCTATTGGCGCTAGCCGCTGGGGTGAAGTCTATGAGTTCCTAGAAGTAGGGGTAACGGGGTCAACACTGCGCATCAAGTGGCGTAACGATTACGGTGAGGCGGCTACAACCATCATCACCCGTACGGATGGAACGGATTGGCCGCCATTGCGTTAATCTATTTTCTAGAAGTTCTTCTTTTGAAGGAGAAAATAAAAAAAGCGTCGTCCGCAGTCTGTGGGCGGCGCTTTTTTATTACTATCTTCGCTCCATGCAAACGATAGAAGGAAGAATAGTTGATATCTCCCGTAAGGATATTTTTATAGACCAATTACTCATCAATGAGTAAGGCTAGATCCAGGCGATCCATCGCCAAAGCGGTGCTGCTGCGAACAAGTCTTCCTTGCCATTCATCCTACCGGGCTTTGCAGATGCGAATGTACACATCGAGAGCAGTATGCTGCTGCCTACCGAGTTTGCCCGCTTGGCGGCTGCTCGTCTTCAGCAATGGATTACAACCGTCAGACAGAACTTGGAGGCTGTTCGCGACGCAGGTGGAATTATGTCAGATGTGGTTATACCAAACATACTTGCCCCTTAAATAGGCCAGTTATTTAATAGCTACTAACAAGAGCGAGAGTCGCATTCTACGATGTCGATTTATTCCCTCTATTCTAGGCTTAATATACCTTCGTCCAGTACCACCCTTAATCAAATAAAAAATACTCAATATGTTTTTCATCAAGGCAGCACTAACAAAAATGGGTTTCTATTCAGAGG
>DAINNZ010000073.1:0-18524 GCA_036735605.1 Lewinella sp.
GCTAGTTCACTTCGCGGCTGCCTTCGGCGGTCGTGGTCGCTTCGCGGCTTCTTCGAGGTTTCGCCTTACGAGCCAAAAAAATAGCGGCGTCCTATTTTCGCAGCACGCATTAGATGCGTAGCGACCACGCAGTAGCACCGAAGGTAAACGCTGCATTGGAAGACTATAGAAAGTTAGAATTGCTGTCTAAGTGGGTAATTTTCTTTCAACAAAGTGTAAAGATGGCTGTTAAAATAAGGCGAGATGAAAAACATTTCACAAAATGAGTCGTTTTACGATGGCTAAGCGATATTAAATCGTATATTTGTAACATAATTCGGCAAAGTATAGCCGTTTTGTATAGTCTTGCCAGCTGATTTACAGCCTTTTATAAAAAACCAAATAAGCTATTTTTTATGGTCTCTACGATCTCCACCACTACTACCGAACAGCTTGAGCTTATCAGAAGCTCAGCGCGCGACTTTGCCCATACGCATATTTTACCGAATGTACGGGATTGGGACGATCGACAATTTTTTCCACGTGACCTATTTCGCCAGATGGGAGAGTATGGTTTCATGGGCGTCTTAGTGCCAGAAGAGTATGGGGGTACGGGCTTGGGTTACGAGGCTTATATTGCGGTTATTGACGAAATTGCGCAGGTTTGTGGTTCAATTGGCTTAAGCGTGGCAGCTCACAATTCGTTGTGTACGAACCACATTCTTTCTTTTGGGAGTGAGGAACAGAAGGCTAAGTATTTACCGAAGCTAGCGAGCGGCGAGTGGGTTGGTGCATGGGGCCTTACAGAGCCCAATACGGGTTCAGACGCAGGTCGGATGCGTACCGTAGCAGCGTTACAGCCAGATGGTAGTTATGTGCTCAATGGCGCTAAAAACTTCATCACGCATGGCATCAGCGCGGAAGTGGCTGTGGTAATTGCTCGTACGGGAGAGTTGTTAGATAGTCATGGCATGACGGCCTTTATTGTGGAAAGAGGCCAAGCAGGCTTCAGAGGCGGTAAAAAAGAGGATAAATTAGGCATGCGGGCTAGTGAAACGGCTGAGTTAATTTTTGAAAATTGCCACATTCCTGCCAACCAAGTGCTCGGAAAAGCGGGAGAAGGCTTCATTCAAAGTATGAAGATACTGGATGGCGGCCGTATTTCTATTGCTGCCTTGAGTTTGGGTATTGCCAAAGGTGCTTTTCAGCACGCCCTCAAATATTCCAAAGAACGCGAGCAGTTTGGCCAAGCTATTAGCCGCTTTCAAGCTATTTCTTTCAAGCTGGCTGATATGGCTACTGAAATTGAAGCTTCCGAACTACTTACCAAAGAAGCAGGAAGACTTAAAGATGCACATTTGCCTGTTACGAAGGTATCTGCGATGGCGAAACTATATGCTAGTGAAACTTGCGTGCGCGTAGCAAATGAAGCGGTGCAGATTTTTGGTGGCTACGGCTTCACCAAAGACTATCCCGTAGAAAAGTATTACCGCGATGCCAAGCTTTGTACGATCGGAGAAGGCACTTCGGAGATTCAGAAGCTAGTCATCAGTCGGCAATTGTTGAAGGAATAAGAAACTGCTGGCTCGCTAGCTTTTTAGAATGGTATAAAAAAAGGTGGAGCAATTGCTCCACCTTTTTTTATGCTCTAAACGAAGTAGGCTACTCGAGCGTATAAACGCTTTGTCTGCGAGCCTCCTGCACAGGTAGTACGGAAGGTAGCTGGCAACAAAGCCAATTGACCCTGTCGTAGCAGTTAGGCGCTCCTTAAGCGGCTAGCCGACTAGGGGGCCAGCTTGGGTGATTGCCTTGCCAGCACCCTGTTCGAAGGCGGTAAAATTCTTTTTGAATAGGCTAGCTAGTTCCTTAGCCTTTTGGTCGTATTTGTCTTCATTTGGCCAGGTATCGCGTGGGTTAAGGATCGCATTAGGCACATCTGGGCAGCGTTTAGGGATAGATAGCCCGAAGAAAGGCTCTTGGTAGAAGGCTTCCTTGTCTAATTGGCCATTCAGGGCGGCTTTTATCATAGCTCTTGTATAGGCCAGTTCAATTCGGTTGCCAACGCCGTAGGAGCCGCCTGTCCAGCCGGTATTGATGAGCCAAACGTGGATGGGGCCGTTTTCGCCTTGGGCACTTGCTTCTAGTTTCTGGCCGAGCAATTTGGCGTAGGAGGCTGGATGTAGTGGGATAAAAGGCGAGCCAAAGCAAGCCGAGAAAGTAGCCTGTGGTTCGGTGATACCCGCTTCGGTGCCTGCTATTTTGGCCGTATAGCCGCTGATGAAGTGGTACATAGCTTGTTCAGTGGTGAGCTTACTAATAGGGGGGAGCACCCCGAAGGCATCCGCTGTGAGAAAGAAGATATTTTTCGGCAAATCGCCCCTACTGTTATACATGATGTTATCAATGTGATAAATCGGGTAGCTGACGCGGGTGTTCTCCGTGATGCTTTCGTCCTCGTAGTTGGGGCTAACGCCGTCTGCTTGGAAGGTGACGTTTTCGAGCAAAGCCCCAAAGCGGATGGCTTTATAAATTTGTGGCTCCTTGCTTTCGCTGAGGTTGATGACCTTGGCGTAGCAACCACCTTCCAGGTTGAAGATGTTGTCGGCACTCCAGCCGTGCTCGTCGTCGCCGATGAGGCGCCGGTCAGGGTCGTTGCTCAAGGTGGTTTTTCCGGTACCAGATAGGCCGAAGAATAGCGCCGCATCTCCTCGGGTGCCTACGTTGGCACTACAGTGCATACTGAGCACATTACGGCGGGTTGGTAGTACAAAGTTGAGTACCGAGAAAATACCTTTCTTGATTTCGCCAGTGTAGGCTGTGCCGCCAATCAAAATGGTTCGCTTGCTGAAGTTGATGACACTGAAATTGCCTTGGCGGATGCCATGAATGGCCGGGTCGGCACTGACCCCCGGGAAGGCGTAGATCGTCCAGTCGTCGGTTGTGAGGTTGTTGATTTTTTCTCCGTCGGGCCGCAAGAACATATTGTAGGCAAAGAGGTTTTGCCAAGGGAACTCGGTATAAACACGGATGTTGATGCGATATTTTCTGCTCGCGCAGGCGTAGGCATCGCGTGCATACACGGTTGGTTGGGCCTGCATATAGTTGCGCACTTTCTCCTCTAGTGCCTCGTAGGCGGAGGGGCTGATAGGGATGTTGATAGTGCCCCAGTCCACTGTCTTACGAGTCGTATCATCTTCCACGATGAAGCGATCTTTTGGGGAGCGCCCCGTATAGGCACCCGTGTTGATGGCTAGCGCGCCCGTGTCGCTGAGTTGGCCTTGGCCTAAGCGAATGGTTTCTTGAACGAGTGCCGCTACGGGCAAGTTCTCTAATAAAGTCATACCTAAATTTGGTGATTGGTTAGTAAAAAAGGGCTACTGCTTGCTACTGTGCCGAGCAGCAGGCTGCTTATTTTTCAATACGTAAGGAGACGGGTGGGTTTTTGAGTTCTAGGAATCCATTTGTAGCGCGATGTGGTGAAGTTTTGCGCTACCAATAAAGCCTTGCCCCTGCACCTAGTGCCCGCCTTAAGACTTTATCAGGGCTTAAGACAGGGCGGTAGCTTGAAAAAAGCAAAAAAAGCCTGCTGGTTTTCGCCAAAAGTAGCTTTAGTAGTTTTATGAATAGGGTGCAAAGGTAAGCAAGATTAGTGAATGCTGCCTGTTGGTGAAGCTTATTTTGACGGCCACTTTACCAATCCTCGGTGGCACAGGGCAAGGCTATTGTAAGGCTAAAGGATGCGGCTAATTGTTCGGTCGGTCTTCCAAGCCCGCTAAGGCCACGGCTGGGTCGTAGGTAAAGGAATTTTCAGGGACAAGACCTTGAACGCCATCAAAATAACGATAAATATAGTCCATATCGGCTCGAATATCATCCGTTGTCCAGAAGGGTTTTGAAAATTCAATGACCCGATTGCCAAAATCGAATTTACAGAAAATCATGGGCACTTGAGCTGCTTTGGCGATGTAGTAGAAGCCAGTTTTGAAGTGATCGACCTGCTTGCGGGTACCTTCCATAGCTAGGCAGAGGTAGAACTCTTCTCTTTCCTCAAAAATTTGCGCTACGCCTTGCACGAAATTCGTTCTTTTAGAGCGGACAACGGGCACGCCCCCCATCCATTTGAGTAAGGGGCCTAGGGGGAATTTGAAGAGTTCTGCTTTACCGACGAACCGGATGTATTTGCCCAACACGGCGCGGGCGTAGAGGCCGTAGGGGAAATCGCGGTTGGAGGTATGCGGGCCGGTGGGCAGCACACATTTTTTAGGCCAATTTCCCTCATTGTGATCCACAATTCGCATCCCCAATAAGCGGAGCATCCAACGACCAAGCCAAGCAGGCATCATAGCAAGCAATTTTGTTACAGGCAAAGTTAGCTAACTTCTTCGAAATAGCCTGTTTTACGATTTTTGCGCACTTTATCCCACTGGAAATAGCGGCCATTCATCACCACATAAACGCCGGCAGGTAGCAGTTGAACAAAGGCTAGTGCGCTTCCCAAGTTGAAAAAACCGTCGGAAGAGGAGCCAAAAGCATAGGGAATCATCGCACCGGTGAGCACAATGGTTTTATCGGGGATAGCTGCTTGTGCTAGGTAGGCGGCTGTTTCTACAATGGTATCGGTGCCATGCGTTACAAGGATGCGACCCCATTTAGATCGGCGGCAGTTATGTTCGATGATCTCGCGGTCGGCGGCCGTCATTTCTAGGCTATCGAGCATCATCAGTGTCTTCATATCGTATTCTAGTGTACAGCGCCCCACCTCCAGCATGTCGGGGATGGAGGAGTCTTTGAAATACAATTCGCCTTTCACGAAGTCGTAGTCCTTGTCGAAAGTGCCGCCAGTGGCGAAGATTTGGATCATGGTAAAAGCATTTGGGGGGCAAAGATAAGCTTTTTAGGGAGCTGTTTTTGGCTAACGCAGGGGCAAGGGGAACTTTATGGAGCAAGGCAAATACGAAAGTTAAGGGTAAGTGGTAGAAGATAGTCGAAGCGCTTGGTACTGGTAGGGTTGAAGTGCTTCGGCACGTATCGTCCAGGGGAGGGCTTTTTGATTAGTGAGCCAAGTTTGGTATAAACCAGCTAGCCATTGGTATAATTCTTCTGTTGCTCGATGGTGGTGGTGAATGAAGCCTGCTTGGCTATCTTGGAAGAGCTGTTGCAATTCGGGGTCAGCAGGCCCATTAATAAGGGCGAGGATGGGGCGGCCAGCAGCGAGGTAATCGTATAGTTTAGCTGTAAGAACACCGTGATAATTAGGCCCCGACCAAGTGAGTAATAGATTGAGGGTGGCTTCTTTTTGTTTTTGTTGTGCGGCTTGTTGTGTAAGGCTATTTTGGCTATTTGTTAGGTGTTGAATACCGAGCGTTTGCGCCCACTGCTGAAAGGTATCTCTATCTTTTCCGGCATATTGAAGCTGAATAGCTGGCAGCTCGTAGGGATGATCCGTTTTGAGCTGCTGCTCTAACCGTAGTAGGGCATTTGCTAGCGGTGCCATGCTTTGCAATTGAGGATAGAGGCTGCCGCTATATTGGATGACAAAGGTATTGCTACGGCCGCCGCTAGGGTGGGGGAGGTGCTGTAGCCCGTTATAGACGACCCGCACCTTAGGGTGTAGGGCGCGTAAGTGATCGGCTTGCCCTGCGGATACAGCCCAGACTTCATCGGCTAGGCGGAGGCAGCGTTTAGCCCAAAAAGTTTGCCAGGCAGGCCAATAGGTATCTTGGCGAATGGGGTCGATGGGGAGATCGCGGAAGTCAGCGATCCAGTATAAATGGGGTGTACTTTTTTTCAGCCGAGCAGCCACCAGGTGATCGGCCCAGGGGCGGTAGGAAGAAAGCAGATGAGTGAAAGAATGGTTTTGGAGGAGTTGTAGCCCGGTATGATAGGCTGCTTGGCGATAGCGACGCCCTCCTTCGTCGGTGAGATAAAGAAAGGGGAAGCTATGTTTGACGGGGAGGAAGTAACGAAACCAAGGCTTTGCTTTCCAAGTATTTGGGAGGCTAGCAGCGCCAGGGGGGCTAATGGCCTCCCGTAGTCCTTGACTGGCGACGTAATCGATCGGCCAATGGCATGGGAAACTAGTATCTAGTGGACTGGCGGCGGGTAGTTGGGCACTAATCAGATGTATCGAAGCACCCTGCTCGTCGAGTGCTTTGTATAGGAGCCATAAGCGACGAGAAGCCACCACGGCTCTGGGTGGAAAAAAATGGTGAATTCCTAGAATTTTCAACGCAATTGCTTCATTTGCTGCTCTAAATCGAGGTGGAGTTGTTCGGTATCATGCAAATTGGGGCTAACGGCAGCTCGGTGGGTGAGTTCCCCGATGGTGGCTAGGCGTATTTTGTCGCGTTCGAGGGTGTATCGGAGGTTATCCATGTGGGCAATATCATCGAAATTGTTAGCACGCAGCGCTTCTAGTTCAGCTTCTTTAAGTAGCAGTTGCTCTTGTAGTTTGTGTTGTTCCAGTAAGTTTTGGAGTTCTGCGGCAGCAGTGTCGAAGAAGGTTGCTTTGGCATGGCGGAGTGCTTGCTCTTGGTTGAGCTCACGGAGTAGGTGCTCGCCTTTTTGCTGTATGATGGCTTCTGCCCCCTTGGTTTTTTCTAGCTGTTTGAGGAGTTCCAATCGACTTTGGTTGATCTTTTCAGCTTCTTCCCTGAATAGTAAGGCCTGTTGGCGAGCAGCTGTCATTTTCTGCTCAATGCTCCCTGCGAAGCTATTCGCCGCTTGTTTGGCAAGCGATCGTTTCTGGAAACGCCGATATAGCCACCAAGTGAAAACGAGTAGCGGGAAAAGTAATACCCCAAAAGCTAGTGCCCCCCAGAGAGCTGGAAAAAAGCGGACGAATAGCAAAGCTCCTAGAAGCAAAAGGAGGCTTCTAATAAAAAGATGGTAGTTTTTTTCTTCGCTCACTCGCTTAAATTGAAAAAAATTAATATATACTTAAACCCTTTGAAAAAAAGGCTGTTACACCCGCAGTGCCAATCAGCGTATAAACACCAGATCAGGCAAACTGACTGATTATCATAAAGATAAGCAGCAGGAAAAGACTAATGTTTTTTGTTTGTTTATAGTTATTTGAGGCACCTCGATTCACATCGGGGTGTCTTTTTTATCGTTCTTATCTACTTAAACAAGCTACAAACGAGAAATGATTCGTAATATAGCGGCGATTTTGAAGAAAAAATGATTGTATCATGCTAACAGCCGTAGTTCTTTGTTTCATAATTGGCTATCTAATAATTGTATTCGAGCACCCGCTACACTTAGATAAGACCGTGCCCGCTTTGTTGATGGGTGCATTGTGTTGGGCCCTTATCTCGTTGGGCTTTCATAGCGGTAGCTTAAGCGTAATTGATACGCACGATCATATCTACAACCTCAGCGGGGGGCATGTGGAAGGTGCTGAGGATGGTTTCATGAACGGTCTGTTGCATCACTTGGGCAAAACGGCCGAGATACTGATCTTTTTGATTGGTGCGATGACGATTGTAGAAATCGTGGATCTTCACAGGGGCTTCGATGTGCTTAAAAGCTGGGTGCGGACGCGTTCCAAGAAACGCTTGTTATGGATTGTAGGTGTATTGGGATTCATCCTCTCAGCAATCATTGACAACTTAACGGCTACCATTGTGTTGGTGACCCTGCTGCGGAAGTTGGTGCCCGACCGAGAGCAGCGTATGTGGTTTGTGGCGATGATTGTGATAGCGGCTAACGCAGGCGGTGCTTGGTCGCCTATTGGCGACGTAACCACCACGATGCTTTGGATCGGTAAACGCGTTAGTACAGCTGGATTGATGGAATACCTGATTATTCCTTCCATTATTTGTTTTGCGCTACCTTTTTTGATTGCTTCTTTCATGAAGCCTTTCCAAGGGGAAATCAATTTAGCAGATGCGCCAGAAGACGATGGCATCAAGCTCTTATCAAGCCGTACGATGTTGTTCTTAGGCTTAGGAATGATTGTGTTCGTGCCGGTGTTCAAAACGATTACACATTTACCACCCTACATAGGCATGATGCTGAGCTTAGGGGTTGTTTGGCTTGTGTCGGAATATATCCATCCGGAGGAAGATTTTACGGAGGAGCGCAAAGCAAGCTACTCGGCGCATAAGGCCTTGTCGCGTATCGAGATGTCCTCCATTTTATTTTTCCTAGGCATTTTGATGGCCGTAGCGGCTTTAGAGACCATTGTGGTGGGGGAGGTAGGGGCTCTACGTTTCGTGGCCGAGAAGTTAGATAATGCCGTACCGAATCAAGACATTGTTATCGTGGTATTAGGTTTCCTTTCTGCTATAATTGATAATGTGCCGTTAGTGGCGGCCAGTATGGGGATGTATGACCTCTCAGAATACGCGGTAGATAGTAAGCTATGGCACTTCATTGCTTATTCTGCGGGAACAGGTGGTAGTATGCTCATCATTGGTTCTGCGGCAGGCGTAGCCGCGATGGGGATGGAGCGAATTGATTTCATTTGGTATCTCAAGAAAATTGCTTGGTTGGCCATGATTGGCTTTTTGGCGGGTGCTTTTGCCTTCTTGGCCATTGAAAGTATGTTTCATGGGTAGTATCCTAGATTGGCGCTGTTTTATGGGTCTTCTTTTGTTTTTCTTACTGAGTTGTGAAGATCAAGAGGCCTTCCTACATGGCCATTGGCAGGCCGTGGAAATAACCCAAGCGGGGGATAGTATGCGATTAGACCCTGCGGAGGTGGGCTTTGTCTTTGCGCCTAACGGCCGCTACACCTACCGTTCTTCGCTCAATTACCGCGAAGCGGGGCGTTATCGGTATCAGACCGGCTACTTGTTTGCAACGGACACAACGCACAATACTAGTGCTGAGCGGGTGGTGGCATTAGAGCAGATTGGCCTAGATAGCATTCGCATGACGATGCGGCATGATACGACCAATCGGTTTGTGCTGTTTATTAAACAATAAGCTTGTATCTTTACGCTCTATTATGCAATTTTTCTACCCGACCTTTTTGTGGGCACTAGCCGCTTTGGCTATCCCGGTGATTATTCACCTCTTTTACTTTCGGCGCTTCCGTAAGGTTTATTTCAGTAATGTGAAATTCCTACGTGAAATAAAGGAAGAGACGAGCATGCGAAGTCGCCTCCGCAACTTGCTAGTTTTACTGAGTCGTCTGCTGGCAGTGGCTTGTTTAGTGTTTGCTTTTGCGCAGCCCTTTTTACCCGCTAGCAACCAAAGTGTAGGCCGCGGGCAAAGAGCGGTTAGCGTCTATGTGGACAACAGCTACTCTATGCAGGCCGAGAACGATCGGGCTCCTTTGCTAGAAGTAGCAAAAGACCGTGCCCGCGACATTATCAAGGCCTATGGGGTGGAGGATCGTTTTCAGATACTTTCCAATGAATTTGCCGGCCGGCAGCAACGGCTAGTGGGGCAAGAGGAGGCCCTTAACTTGATCGATGAAATGGCTCCTCATCCAGCAACGCGCTCCTTAGCCCGTATTGCGGATCGGCAACTAAGTACCCTAGCGCGAGCGGATGCTCCCAACCGGACGGTCTATCAGCTCTCCGATTTCCAGAAAAGTCTTGCGCTTCGTGATGCCCTTGCCCCTGCCTTTGGCAATGATCCATCAAATATTACCAACGAAGCAGCCGCTGAGGGCGCTGCCGCCGCACTCCGAGCTACTTATACTGATACGGCCTATAGCTTTAAGCTGCTGCCACTGCGTGCTGTACGCAACCAAAATGTAGGTATTGACTCGGCCTGGTTTGATGCACCTTTGCCTCAACTCAATCAAAATAACCTGCTGCTGGTGAAAATCAGGAACTACAGCAATGAAGACCTTGATAATATCCGACTGAGTATGCGTTATCAGCAGGAAAACAAGCCAATCAGTACGCTTAGTTTAGCTGCTCGCTCTGCTAGGGTTGACAGTATCTACCTTAACATCAATCAGCCAGGTGTGGGGCGGGTAGAGCTACAAATTACGGACTATCCGATTCAGTTCGACGATACCTACTTCCTTACCTTTAATGTAGCACAGCAACTACGAGTACTCAACGTTCACGCAGGCAGCACGGATCGTAATTTGACGGCAGCACTAGGGGGCTTGAGTATTTTTAAGGCCGATTTTTCTAACAGCCAGCAGCTAGATTACAGTAGTTTGGGGGATTATCAGCTCATCATTCTTTCCGGTTTGGAGCAAGTGAGTAGTGGTTTAGCGGCAAGGCTGAATGAATATGTGGCAGAAGGCGGCAATCTGCTGGTTTTTCCGCCCACAAGCGCAGAGGTAGCTAGCTACCGCGCTTTCCTTACGGCCTTTCCTGCCGACCCACTGGGTAGCTATGAGGCAAAGGAACGGGAAGTTAGTTTCGTGAACACCAAAGAATTTGTCTTTAAAGACGTTTTTGGCAATGAAGCGGCTGCACTGCGCCTACCTACTACCCAGGGTAATTTCCCGATTAGCACCCAAAGTAGCAACCGACAAGAAGCACTGCTACGCTACCGAGATGGAAGTACGGCTTTGGCTAAGTACGCCGTGGCGCAAGGACATCTATATTTATCCACGGCCCCCCTAGATATAGCCCAAAATACGCTAGCGCTCAATGCTGAAATCTTTATTCCAATGCTCTATAAAATGGCGATTAGTAGCGGTAAAAACCGGCCGATAGCCTACACTATCGGAGCGGATGAGATTATCGAAACACCTCGCCGACAAGCAACCGCAGAGCTAGTGTATAAACTGCGTAGTGTGGAAGGAGAGTTCATTCCAGGCCAAAGAATTGTTGGCAACCGTACCTTCCTAGAAGTAGGTAACCAAGTGCCAAAGGCAGGTCACTACGACCTCCTCTTACAAGCTGCTGAAGCGGTGGATGCCTTTGCCTTTAATTTCGATCGGCGCGAAAGCCAGCTCGATTTTCTGAGTGATGAAGAACTCAAAGAGCTGCTCGGTGACCGTGTCCAGATTGTGGATGCCACGAATGAGGCTGCTTTCGCCAGCCAGTTGCAAAGCAGCGAGCAAGGTAAACCGCTTTGGCGCTACTTCATCTGGGCCGCACTGCTCTTCTTGCTCGTAGAGGTGTTGCTGCTCCGCTTTTGGAAAGCCTAGGCCAGCGGGCGTAAAAGGGGACGCTATGAAAATTGATTGGCCACTTTTTGTCTATGGTACGCTGATGTACCCAACGGTATTCCAGCAAGTAACAGGCCGGTGTCCTCAATATTACCCCGCGTTTTTGCTCGGCTACGCCCCCAAATGTTTAATGGATCGGTCTTATCCAGGTTTAGTACCCCTGCCCGGGCATCAAACCAAAGGACTGCTGATCTACGACCTAGATGAGAACATCCTCGCTCGCCTAGATGCCTACGAAGGTGCCGAATACTGCTTGCAAGAAGTAAACGTTTTCGCACAGGAAGGCAGTAGGATAGCGCTCACTTATCTACTCGCCGAGGCAGCACAAGATTTGACAAAGGAGGAAATCTGGCAACCAGATAGGCAGCGCCTGCAAGCTTAGCAGTCCTGCAAAAAGGCCTTTTGAGGCAGGGAAATGTGAAAATGTTACATTTTTTTAAAAAAAAATTTGCGCTGCGCCTATAGTTTAGCTGGTAGTATTTTCACTTTTTGAATGTGCAATAAGCTGATAATCAATATATTAAAATTTGAAAGTACTATTTTTATTTTCACAAATGCCTTATTTTGTTATTTGCTAGGGCTACTTGTCGCCGCATCTTTGTATTGTCGGAAGGATATAAGTGTATATCACGCGGCAAAGAAATATGTTCATGGGATTATAATTTGTTAGTGGTGGGTCGCCCGTTTGGGCGACTACCTTTTTCCCTTGAAGCGTTTGATGAGCAAAAAAAAAGACCAGCTTCTTGGGGAAACTGGTCGAACAATGTTCATGGGATTAAACATAAAGCACTAAAGATGCGCCAAAGATAGGTCAAAAAATAATAAGGCGCAAGAGGTAAGCACAAAAAACCTGTAAGAGATTGTCTTTTTTTTCATGAGATTATGATTTGTTTTGGCTCCTGCTACCCAGCAGGGGCCTTTTTTGTATCTTTCGGTCAAAATCATCAGTATGTTTGCTCCTACAGTTTATCGCGAACGGCGTGCAAAGTTAGCGCAGGCGGTTGGCCAAGGTCTATTGCTTTTGCCGGCCAACAGCGAGGCGGCCATGAATTACAAAGACAATACCTATCCATTTCGGCAAGACAGTCACTTTCGGTACTTCACGGGCTTGAATTTGCCCGATTTGCTTTTGCTCATGGATGCGGATACGGGCCATAGTTTTTTGTATGGTAATGAGATCGATCTACACCACGTAGTCTGGATGGGCCCGCAGCCTAGTCTAGCTGATTTAGCGGCTCAGGCTGGTATCCGAGAATGGGGCAGTTTAGCTCAATTAGCTACGCGCCTAAGCGATAGTCGGCAATCGATCTACTTTCTACCGCCTTACCGCGCGGAGCGCCGAGAACAGCTACTGACTTATTTGCAAAATACCACCGACTTTCAAGCGGCTCTCACCTCCTTATCGAGGGGGGCAAACAGTTCTATGCCTAGTAGTAATAGTGGCATAAATGCAGGGGCAAGTGTGTTGCCGAGCGCAAGTGTTTTGGAGGTATTACTTCAACGGCCCGCCAACCAAGCCTTGATAAAAGCCGTCATTGCGCTGCGTTCGATTAAGAGCGAAGCCGAAGTAGCGGAAATGGAGATAGCGGTGAACACCAGCCGAGCGATGCACCACCGAGCGAAAGAAATAGCTGCGCCAGGTAAGAGCGAAGCAATGATTGCTGGAGAGTTAGAGGGAATCGCAATTGCTGCGGGTGGCCGCTTATCGTATCCTGCTATTGTGAGCCGGAACGGCCATATTTTACACAACCACTATCATGGGAATATTTTAAAAAAAGGGGATCTATTACTGATTGATGCAGGTGCGGAAAGCTCTAGTGGATATGCCGGCGATATTACGCGCACCCTTTGCATTGGCGGAGCGATGGAACCGCAGCAAAAGGCTATCT
Organism: Lewinella sp.; assembly: GCA_036735605.1. Classification (GTDB taxonomy): domain Bacteria; phylum Bacteroidota; class Bacteroidia; order Chitinophagales; family Saprospiraceae; genus Neolewinella. The sequence continues at coordinate 12,964 of DAINNZ010000073.1, forward strand.
ACGATTTAGTTCGCCAAGCCGAGGAGGCGGTAATTGCTGCGCTTCGCCCAGGCATTCCTTACTGGCACTATCACCAGCAAGCGGCTTTAGTGATCGCGGAGGGGCTCCGAGCGATCGGACTGATGAAAGGCGAGCCCGCAGCGGCCGTTGAGGCAGGGGCACACGCCCTTTTCTTTCCCCACGGCCTAGGCCACTTAATAGGGTTGGATGTACATGACATGGAAGATTTAGGCGAAGACCTAGTGGGTTATAACGAGCAAATACGGCGTAGTAGCCAATTTGGAACGCGTTCCTTACGTTTGGCGAAGCCCTTAGAAGCGGGCTTTGTACTCACGGTGGAGCCGGGTATTTATTTCATTCCTACGCTGATTGATCGGTGGCAGGCCGAAGGGCAGCATCAAGACTTTATCAATTACCAAGCACTAGCAGCTTACCGCGATTTCGGGGGCATACGCTTAGAAGATAATGTATTGATCACCGAAACGGGCAGCCGTGTACTAGGCGAGCCGATTGCCAAATAGACCTTCCTTAGGCCTGCGAGAGCCAATGGATTCCCTTTTTGAGCTGCGCTAAGGTGGCTGCTTCGCGGCTACCGCTACTCGGCTGATGGTCATATTCCCAGCCGGCTAGTGGGGGCAAGCTCATCAGAATGCTTTCGGTGCGGCCATCCGTGCTGAGACCAAATTTAGTGCCTCTATCCCATACCAAATTAAACTCCACGTAGCGCCCTCTTCGGAGGTATTGCCAAGCTTGTTCTGCTTCCGAGACGGGTAGGTGGCGGTTCTGTTCTAGCAGGGCTAGGTAGGTAGGTGCGAAAGTATGGCCAATGGCTGCGGTGAAATCAAAGAGTTGTGCTTTGCTTTTGCCTTCGGTTTCTGGCTCTAGGCGGTCGAAGAAGATACCTCCTACGCCCCGTGTTTCTTCGCGATGTGGGAGGTAGAAATAATCATCCGCCCAGATTTTGAAACGTTCGTAATAGTGCGGATCGAAGCGATCGCAGCTCGCCTTGAGCTGCTGATGAAACCAAGCAGCTTGTGCTGGCACAATGTAGTGCGGGGTCAGATCGATGCCGCCACCAAACCAAAAGCGCCCACCTTCGAGCTCAAAGTAGCGGACATTCATGTGGATAATGGGCACATGCACATTACGAGGGTGGAGTACGATGCTCACGCCCGTAGCATAGAAATTGGTAGCTTCTTCGGCGAGGTGTAGGCTTTTGGCGGCTGCGGGGGGGAGGTGGCCATGTACAGCACTGAAATTGACGCCCCCTTTTTCAATATGCTCACCTTGGAGCACCCGCGCTCGGCCACCACCGCCACCGGGCCGCTCCCATTGATCTTCCCTGAACGGTTTGCCATCGGCGCTGCTAAGTGCGGCGCAGATATCGTCTTGTAGCTGTTGAAAGAAGTGCGTAATTTGTATTTTGTCGGGCATAGCATAAAAAGTTTAAAGGCCGAGGGCTTTCATGGCTCCCGCCACTTCTTTTTGAGCGGAGCCGATGAAGATTTGTTCATTTACCACCACTACAGGCCGCTTGAGGAAGGTATATTCTTCCAGAATTAGTTGACGATAATCAGCTTCACGGAGGCTTTGCCCTGCGAGGCCTCTGGCTTGATATTGCCTGGAGCGGCGGCTGAAGAGTGCTTCATAGCTACCGGCTAGTTCCTTCATCGCGTCTAATTGCGCCGGTTGAATAGCTTCGGTCTTAATGTCTTGCTGCACTAAGTCTTTTGCACCGCTTAGTTGAGCTAGAATTTTCTTGCAAGTATTGCAAGAGGAAAGATGATAGATAATGGCCATATTGATCTGCTTTTGAGGAGGCTTAGGCGCTTAGAATGCGGCAGGAACGGTGGGCGATTCAGGCAAGGCCTGAATCGCCACGAGCCAAAGTTTAGATAAGTGAGCCACTCGTAGGCGCTATTATGGGCGCTTCAACCGTGGCAAGTGAAGGGCAAATGTAGCACCTTTGCAGCTAAAAGGCTATTAAAAGCAGCCGATTTTGATTTTAATTAGAGCAGATCGCCACTAAAGCCTAGCGGGAGTAAGTCGCTAGCACTTCTAAGGCGATAGATAGGGCCGCTTTCGCCGTGTAGCAGTAATTCTATTTGGTGGCCGTGGCGTTGCTCGTGTTCGGCGAGTACTTGGCGGCAGGCTCCACAAGGGCTAGCGGGCACGTTGAGTATTTGAGAGGGGCTTTTTACCGTGATGGCCATGCTCACTACTTTCCCCTGCGGGAATTGGCTAGCGGCGGCTGCGAGTGCTGCTCGCTCTGCACAAAGACACATCGGATAGGCTGCATTTTCGGTATTACAAGCCGCCACAATGCTGCCATCCTCCAGGCGGGCTGCTGCGGCCACTTGAAAGCGGCTGTAGGGAGAGTAGGAATCCTTCAAAGCAGCTTTTGCACGGGCGAGGAGCTCGGCCGCAGGTGCGGCTAGGTCATCGACTGTGGCATAACAGTCGAAGTGGAAACGAATAGTTTTTTGTTGAATGTTCATGGCATACAGGATCGAATAGTTAGCTTGCTTTTTGCGTTGGGTTCACGGCGGTGAAAGCTGGAGGTAGCGACTGCTGAAACTAAGAATAGTACCGCTGCCGCAAAATCAGGTTAGATGGAAACGGAATTCTTGCACTTTTGTTATTTATCCGCTTGGCTGTTCTATCTTTGCAGCTTAGCTACTAACTAGCATACTATGAACCGAATCCTAATCATTGGGGCAGGCCGTTCTTCCAGTGCCTTGATCAATTATGTATTGAATAAATCTGAAGCTTATGGCTGGCAGGTAACAGTGGCTGACGCCGATCCGGCGGCTGCTGATGCAAAAATAAAGGGTCACCCTAGAGGGACGCCTGCTTGGTTAGATGTTATGAAAGTCAATGACCGCCGTGAGCTTATTGGCCGTTCGGATATTGTGGTTTCCTTATTGCCAGCGCATTTGCATTTAGAGGTAGCGCAAGATTGTATTCGCCTTAAAAAGCATCTTATCACAGCAAGCTATGTGAGCCAAGAGCTCTATCGCTTAGGCGATGAGGCGCGGGATCGCGAGCTTATCTTTATGGGGGAGATGGGCTTAGACCCAGGCATTGACCACATGTCGGCCATGCAGCGGCTTGATACCATCAGAGAAAAGGGCGGTAAAGTGCTAGCTTTCCGTTCTTTCACCGGCGGCTTAATTGCTCCGGAGAGCAACGATAACCCCTGGAACTATAAATTCACCTGGAACCCCCGTAATGTGGTCTTGGCAGGCCAAGGCACGGCGCAGTATCTTAAAGACGGCAAGTCGAAGTTCATTCCTTACACGCGTTTGTTTAGTAATCCTTGGCAAGTAGAGGTGGAGGGCTTAGGCACCATGGAAGCTTATGCTAACCGAGATAGTCTCTTGTATCGGGAACAATACAATTTACACGATATTCCAACTATTTTAAGGGGCACGCTTCGCAATCCGGGCTTTTGCAGGGCTTGGAATGCACTCATCACGCTAGGGCTCACCGACGGCGACTTCCCAATTCTGAATAGCCAGAATTTGACGTATCACGAGCTAATGGAGGCTTTCGCTCCCCGAGGAACGGGCTCTGTTAAAGAACGCATCGCCGAGCTATTAGAGGAACCGGTTAAAGGCCCTGTGATGAATAAATTGGAGTGGCTCGGGCTATTTAGCAAACGCAAGATCAACCTATCGGCAGCTACCCCAGCGCTTATCTTGGAGCATTTGCTGCTAGAAAAATGGCAGCTACGGCCTGCTGATAAAGACATGATTGTGATGCAGCATCAAATCGACTTCGAGCTAGATGGCCGCAAGCAACGAGAGATTTCTAACCTAGTATTTAAGGGAGAAGATGCTAACGATACAGCAATGGCGCGAACCGTAGGGCTACCGATGGGTATTTTCGTACGCCTCATTAGCGAGCATTTGATTAAAGCTACGGGTGTTCATATCCCTACCATGAAAGAAGTCTATCAGCCGGTGCTCAAGGAGTTGGAGGAATATGGCATTGTTTTTCAAGACCAAGTCATCGACTTGGAAGAAGCCTAGCTAGTTGATCTGGGCGAGGCTACGGTCTTTTTGGTTAGCGGGCCACCCGATGGTGCGCGCTAGCCAGGTGGCACTTAGCCTACGGCAATTGGTTTTAATTGGGCTAGCGCTGCTACTGCCGCGCCTTGGGGTCACTAGGGCAGATATAGGCAGCTGGGAACAGCTACAGTACCTAGGTTACCTGCTCGGTTTTGCTTGGCTAGCTGGTTTAGGGCAGGCTTTCTTGGTATTAGCAAAGCCAGCGGCTGCCCCTTCGCTTGTTGCTAGCATAGGTTTTTCGTCGGAGGCACTTGGCCGAACGCTCTTGCGGCTTGGTTGGGGGCTTAGTGCCGCTGTAGTAGTTATTTTTTTCACTTTTGAGCCCACCGCGCTACGCTGGCTCAGTGGTTCGGCGGAGTTGCCGGGTTGGACTTATTACAGCCTATTTTTACTTAGCCATTGGCCTTATCTTTTATATGAACAGTTGCTCATTGCTCAGGGAAAGGCCAAGCGTTTGTTGTGGGTCGCTATCTTGAGCAATCTGGCTTTAGCACTTGCGATATTGCTCCCGCTGTTGTTGGGCTACGGCTGGGCGGTGGCTTTAGCTTCTTTACTCGGGGTGGCTCTATTGAAAGCTTTGCTGCTGTTACCAGCTACTTTCGGCAAGGCGGCAGCGGGCTCCACGGCTTATCCCGTTTCCCGTTTATATCGCTTACTACTAGTGGAAGCTGCGCCTTTAATAGGCTATGCGGTTTTGGGTACGTTGGTGGTCAGTTTTGGGCCTTGGCTGGTGGGGTATTGGTACCAAGGGGATCTCGATCAGTTTGCTATCTATCGCTATGGCAGCCGTGAGCTCCCCTTTCTTGCGGCCATTACCAATGGGGTGAGTCAGGCTGTTTTACCTACTTTGAGCCAAGATAGGGCCCAGGGTTTGGCGCAACTCAAAGCCAGTAGCCTACGCTTGATGCACTTGTGTTTTCCCTTCATCTTGCTCTTGCTATTGACTAGTACAAGCTGGTGGATACCTGTGTTTACGCCCCGATTTACAGCGGCTTTACCCTTGTTCCAAGTTTTTTTACTAGTGGCTATTAGTCGGTTTATATCGCCCGTTGTGGTGCTGACGGCCACGGGGCATCGCAGTGCCTTGTTAGGGATTGGTCTGCTGGAGTTGTTGTTATACATCGCTACTTCGGTTTGGCTGCTAAAGCAATTGGGCTTGGTGGGGGTGGTGTGGGCCACGGTGATCGTTTTTACCGCCGATCGCTTGGTCGCAGCCTATTATCTTTATCGCCGAGAGGGCATTAGTTTGGGACAATATTGCCATTGGCCCTGGTTGTTGGGCTATAGCAGCCTATGTGCGCTAGCACTTTGGTTAGTGCAGAGCAGTTGAGGGATGCCGATCCACAGTTGCGCCCAGCAAAACACTTGCCCCTGCATTTATGCCCACCTGCACGTACTGGTGTATTGAGCCTGGGCGAGAGCAAGGAGTCCGTACGTGTCCGTATGGATGGACACTTGTGCCCGCTTGCCCGCCGTGCCCGTCTGGGT
>DAINNZ010000074.1:0-18177 GCA_036735605.1 Lewinella sp.
TGGCAGAAATTTGGGCATCTGATTTCATCGCTAGCCCAAGCACAGATTGCTCTGGCCCAGTACGCTTTGCTATTTATCGTGCGGTAGATGCGGCTGCAGCAGGCTTTATTCCTTCTACAGACTCAACGGGGCTTACCCTAACTTGCGACGATGATGCAACTACGATTATTCGTATCTATGCTATTGATCCGGAAGGTAACTCAGACTATTGTGAAACCACTTTATTGGTACAGCAACATGTTCCTGGCATCTGTTCAGGTGGCGGAAATATTGGCAACCTAAGTGGTGTAATCACTACGTCTGCTGCGGGGGTAGTACCTGGCGTAACAGTTAGTATCACAGGTGCTGCTAATAGCACGACTAGCACAGATGGTAGTGGAGCATACGCTTTCACTGGCTTAACAGTTGGGAATGATTACACCATCACGCCTGAATTGGGTAGTTACGAGCACCATATCAATGGGGTATCAACTTTCGATTTAGTATTGATTAGCAAGCACATTCTTGGTTTAGATCCTTTAGCAGGAGCCTATCAGTTAATTGCAGCTGATGCGAACTCGGATCGCAATATTTCTGTGCAGGATATCATCGCAATCCGTCGCTTTATTCTCGGTTTAGATGCGGCCTATCTCAACAGCCCTGCTTGGCGTTTTGTGGATGCGAACTTTAACTTCCCGATTAATGCTAACCCATGGGCTACTACTTTCCCAGAGGTTTTCAACGTGAATAACCTGCCAGGCGACATCTTGAACGGTAACTTTATTGCTATCATGGTAGGTAATGTGGATGGTAATGGTTTAAGCAACTTAACGAGCCATGCAACAGGCAGAAGCAATAGCCGCTATGAGCTATTTGTAGCAGATCAAGCTATAGTTGCGGGCAATACCTATACAGTTGACTTTACGGCAGCAGAAGCCGCTCAGTTGGAGGGTTTCCAAGGTACCATTGCATTAGCTAACGGACTTACTTTCGAGCGTTTGGTATTCAACACCTTACAAGCTGGCAACTTCAATGTCACTAAGGCTGAGCGCGGGTTGATCAATATGAGCTACCACTCGGTTGGTGAAACCTTAGCAACAAATGAAGTGTTGTTCAGTCTCGTTGTACGGGCGGAGCAAGATGCTAAGTTGAGCGATTTGATCTCGATTAACAGCAATTTGCTAAGTGCAGAAGCTTATACTAGTGGAGGCCAGCAACATCAGTTGGAGTTGGGCTTTGCTAGCCGCGAGCTTACCACTGGTTTCGAGTTGTTGCAGAATACTCCTAACCCAGTGGTGGAGATGACGAAAATCGGCTTCCATTTACCTACTGCTAGCGACGTGAGCCTACTAGTTCAAGACATCCAAGGTCGTACGCTTCTTGTGCGTCAGATCGAAGGAGTCGCTGGATATAACACTGTTGACCTAGCCGTAGCTGAGCTGAAAGGCACTACTGGGGTAATGACTTACACCCTTATGGCTGGCGATTTTACAGCTACTAAGAAGATGGTTGTAGTTCATTAAGAACGGTTAACGAGAAGCTTTAAGGGCTTTAAAACTCCCCATCGGCAGTTGTTCGATGGGGAGTTTTTCATTTTCAGCAGGAAAGTTGTTGTTATACATGAAAAAATAACTACCTTAGCCGCTGGTTTTGAATGCCAATTGATTTTCGTCCCTATATAATCCCGTGAATAATGAAAAATATACGAATGGACGCAAGCCGCCTGGGGGTCTTTCTCAGCTTGTTGCTTGTCTCTTTTGGAGGGCTTTTAGGCCAGTCTGTAAGAATATATCTAGAGGATGTGCAAGCGCAGGTAGCAGGCACAGTGGACGTGCCTATTCGTGTCTCTAGTTTCCAAGCTATTGCGGGTGCGCAGTTTTCAGTAAACTGGGATCCAGCCCAACTTTCTTTTTTGGGGGTTGAAAACCTAGCACTAGGTGCTACCTTGTCAGGTAATTTTAATGTAGCTTCTGTTGCACAAGGTAAATTAGGCTACATCATCGCAGATTTGAGTCTGCAAGGCTTTAATTTAGAGGATGCCTCTAGCCTATTCTCTATTCGATTTAATGTCTTGATGCCTGATAACACAGCAGCGACCCTGCGCTTCAGCAGTGACCCTGTATCGCAGGTGGTGGCAGATTTGATGAGTAATGCGGTTAGTGCAGAATATGAGGGCGGGCAAGTAATTGTAGGTTTTCCAACAGCTTTAATGACGGCGGTGGCGAATGATCCGCGCTTGCAGGCGCACCCTAACCCGTTTACGGACTTGACGCGCTTACAGCATACGGCTGCTCGGTCAGGCGAGGGCTTACTAGAAATTTTTACGCCAAGCGGTCAATTGGTGCTAAAACAAAAACACGCTATCCAAGCTGGGGAGAATAGCCTATTGTTAGAGGCAAAAGATTTGCCAACACTGGGTGTATATCTACTTCGCTTGACGACCAAAGACGGTATTTTTAGCCGCAAATTGATTAGAGCCGGCGCCTAAGGTGAACCGAGCTAGCTTTGTTTTGAATTATAATTCCCAAAAATTAAGTTTTTCTGATGAAAGGATTCTACACCTTCCTGCTGAGTTTCATTTGGCTGTTGTCTATACAATTGCTAGCTGCTCAGGCCACTACGGTAACAATCGGTAGTGCAAGTGCCCCTACGGTGGGGCAGCAAGTTTGTTTGCCAATTAATGGGCAAAACTTCAATCAAGTTCTTGGGTTTCAATTCAGCGTCAATTACGACCCTACTGTATTACAGTTTGCCTCTTCTTCGGGGCAAGTCTTTTTCGGACAAACTGTTTTCATTCAGAATAGTGCAGCAGGACAAATTCGTATTACCTGGAGCGTCTTCAGTGCGGATGTGCTCACTAATGCGGGCCCTTTCTCCCTAGGCGAACTTTGCTTTAATGTGCTGCAAGTAACGGAAACTACGGTAGCTATCTCAGGAACGCCCATCCCCATTGACTTTACGAGCAACAGTGGCCCGATAACGAATGTAAACACGGTCAACGGCATAGTCAATCAAGGAAGTATGCCTCCCGCTCCTACTTGTACCGATGGTATCCAAAATGGTAACGAAACAGGCGTGGACTGTGGCGGCTCTTGTCCGCCTTGTAATACAGGGGGGGCTGGCGATCTCACTTTTAGCATCAGTAATGCAAGCGGCGCAGTAGGTACGCAAGTTTGTCTAAACGTAAGCACCCAAAACTTTACTAATATCGGAGGCTTCCAGTTTAGTATGAGTTATGATCCTGCTGTATTACAGTATGTGGCAGCTAATAATTTGGCATTTGCTGATATTAACGTCGTACAGCCTGCGGCTTCGCCAGGGCAAATAAGAGTCTCTTGGGTATATTTTCAAGCAGATAACGTAGGGGGTAACCTAGCGGACGGAAGTACCGTATTTCGGCTTTGTTTCAACGTCTTGCAAGCTAGTTCAAGTACAGTAGCTTTTACGAATACACCTATCGGTATTGAAGGCTTCAATGTTGATAATATACCGCTTACGGTACTTACTAACAATGGTACAGTTAATGGAGGTGTTGCGCCTCCACTACCTACTTGCACAGATGGTATCCAAAATGGAAACGAAACAGGCGTGGACTGTGGTGGCTCTTGCCCGCCTTGCATGACTACTGGCGGCAGTTGTGGTAACGGAAGCCCTAACCTAACGGCATGTCTTGGGAATGTGTGTGCTGCTGTAGGCCAGCAAGCTTGTGTTGATCTCACCGTGGCTAATTTTACAGCCATTACGGGTATGGAGTTCCGTCTTAATTATGATGCTGCTACCTTGACCTACCAAAGCAATACCGCCAATGCCGCTTTTGGTTCTGTAAATGTCAATCAGGCCAACCCTGGGCAGCTAATTGTTCTGTGGTTCGATCCCTCACCTGCTTTTCAAGGGATTAGTTTAAGTGATAATGCGGTGGCCATGACTTTTTGCTTTACAGTTAATGGACCATTGACGGCACCCATCAATTTGTCATTAGTTAATTTTACTAATCCGGAGGGTACGGCTATTGCGCCCGTTCAAGTAAATCCAGGTAGTGTGAACGGTACTGCATGCGGTGGTACGACGCCTACTTGTAACGACGGTATCCAGAACGGTAACGAAACGGGTATTGACTGTGGCGGCTCTTGTGCGCCTTGCATGACAACAGGAGGTAGTTGCGGGGAGAATACGAGCAACTTGAGTTTTTGCGTAGAGAGTGGCTGCGCTGCGGTTGGACAACAGCTTTGTTTGGATATCCGAGTTGGTAACTTTACCTCTGTCGTGGGCTTTCAATTTAGAATCAACTACCCCGGTGCGAATTTGCAGTACACCAGTACTACTTCTAATCCGAGTTTACTAGGTGGAGCTACCGTAAACCCAAACTCAGATGGCCAAATTACAGTACTTTGGTTTGATCCTACACCCCAGTTTCAAGGGGTTACCTTACCTAATAATAGCTCGTTGTTGAACGTCTGCTTTACCACCGAGCTACCAACCATGACAACGGTGAGCCTTTCACAAGCTACGGCTTCTAACGCTAGTGGAGCTACTCTCGCACCGATTCAACTAAACGCAGGTACGGTGAATGCACCTGCTTGCAGTGGTGCCACGCCTACTTGTAATGATGGTATCCAAAATGGCACTGAAACAGGGGTGGACTGTGGTGGTTCTTGCGCACCTTGCCCGACGTGCAACGATGGTATCCAAAATGGCACCGAAACGGGTATAGACTGCGGCGGTTCTTGTGCACCTTGCATGAATACTACTAGCTGCGGTGAGGGCAACAACAACTTAAACCTTTGTGTGCAGGAGGCTTGTAACCAAAATATCGGTACGGAGGTTTGTGTAGATGTCAATGTATCAGCCTTCACGAGCATAGTAGGCTTTGAGTTTAGAGTGAACTATACTGGGGCTAACTTGCAATATGTCAGCAGAACTTCTAATGCTGCCCTACTCGGAGGTGCTACGGTAAATGCGGCCTCCGATGGAGAATTGCGCGTTCTGTGGTTCGACCCTACGCCACAGTTTCAAGGAGCTACCATTGCAGACAATGAGACGCTAATCACTTTCTGTTTCACCATCGAAGCAACTAGCCTGACACCGATCACCATTACGGGAACATCTTTTTCCAATACCTCTGGGGTCGTGATGCCTGTGATTGTAAACAATGCTAGTGTTAATGGCAGCGGCTGTTCGGTTGTGATGCCTACGTGCAACGATGGTATCCAAAATGGCACTGAAACAGGGGTGGACTGTGGTGGTTCTTGCGCACCTTGCCCGACGTGCAACGATGGTATCCAAAATGGCACCGAAACGGGTATAGACTGCGGCGGTTCTTGCCCACCTTGTATGAGCACAGGGCAAGGAGATGTAAGGTTTTCCGTCGGTAGTGCAACAGCAAATGTAGGCAATCAAGTATGTGTGGATGTTCGTGTTATAGATTTTGATGCGATCAGAGCATTTGGCTTTAATCTAACCTATGACGCAGCGCTATTACAGATTTCGTCCATTCAAGCTACGAATAACCTACCTGGTTTCAATTCAGGAAGCTTCAATTTAACATCACCAGGCAATTTAGCGATTAACTGGACGGGGACAATGGGTCAGGCACTTGCAGACAATGCTACCTTGTTTACGCTTTGCTTCACCTCGATTGGGGCAGGCACTTCTCCTGTTCAGATTCAAACGCCCGCCACTGCCACGGCAGGAGATGGGAGTGCGGTTAATGTCATAACCACGGCCGGGAGCATCACTACGACGAATAATTTTCAGAACCTTACCTTCATCATGGGGAACGGTATGGCTGGCCTGGGGCAAAATGTTTGTTTGGAAGTGCCTGTTTATAATTTTACTAATATAACTTCTTTCTCTTTCACGATTAATTACGATCCAGCTAAAGTAAGCTTCGGTCAGTTGGTAGCGAATACAGCTTTTCCCCCAGGTGGTGGTTTTCAAGTTTCCAACCCCAGTCCTGGTGAAATTCGCGTTATTTGGCTGTATAACCCACCCGATTTCGCAGGTATTACCGTACCTGATGGCACCGTGGCCTTTTCTATTTGCTTTAATGTGTTGGAGGCTTGTGAGGCCATCGTACAACTGACGGGTAACCCAACCTCTATTGCCGCAACGGATAATAATGGAACTAGCCTGCCTGTTACGGTTTTTGCAGGTCGGATCAACGGGGGTGTTCCTTGCGGCAGTTGTGACCCGCAGAATCTATTATTAAGTATCGCTAGTGGTAATGGGGCAGTCGGTACGGAAGTATGTTTGGATATTACAACAGAGAATTTCTTTGGCCTCACTGACTTAGCCTTTACGATCAACTACGACCCCGCTGTGTTAGCTTACAGCCGAGTAGATAACTTTGGCTTAGGAAGTATCGGCTTGTCTAATTTCACAATCGGGCCAGCAGGGCGGGTTATCTTCAATTGGAACAGCCTTAATTCAGATGGCCAATCGATCGTAAATGGTAACACTCTCTTTAGACTTTGTTTTACAGTAACAAGCCTTGCACAAACACCTGTTGTTTTTTCAAGTAGTCCAACGCCACTAAGTGCACAAAACGGTTGCGGAGCCAATGTGGGTATTGTACCCACCAACGGGGTAGTTAACCAGGGTGTTCCTACTGGTGATGGCTTAATTCTTCAGATTTTGTGCGAGGAAGCCGCTGTCGGGCAGCAAATTTGTGTTCCCATACGCGCCTTTAACCTGGTGGAGTTGCTGGGGCTACAGTTTAGCCTCGACTACGACCCGACTTTACTATCCTTTGTAGGCTTGGCACCCAACCCCGCCATCCCTATGTTAGTGAACAACAGTGCGCCAGGCGATATTCGGGTCACTTGGAGCGACCTAAGCGGAAATACGATTACCATTCCATCTGGAGGGAATATTGGTGCGTTTTGCTTCACGGTACTGAGCAATCAACCGGCCACGGTGGCCTTTAGCAATCAGCCAATTCCTTCGGAGTTCATAGATAACAATGGCAATGTGACTGCTACGCTTTTGAATTGTGCTATTAATGGTACAGGCGCGCCAGCTATTTCAACAGTGGTGATTACGCCCCCTACGTGTAGTGATGCACAAGATGCAAGTATTGAACTAACGGTGACAGGCCCATCTACCCTTGCCTACAATTGGATACCTAACCCGAGTGGCAGCTCCGGACCGGTTCTTTCTGGTGTACCTGCCGGAACTTATGTGGTACAAGTGGTTAATACCTCCACAGGTGAAAGCACCTCGGCTTCCTACACCATCGATGCACCGCCAGCTTTCGATCCTTTTGTGGAAGTAGAAAACGTGAGTTGTTTTGGCCAAAACGATGGCTCTATCACCGTAGTGCCTGTTGGGGGCGTTGCCCCTTACCTATTTGATTGGTCAGGCAACCTGCAAGACGGAGTGCCTCAACAAACTGGTCTTTCCGGTGGATTATATTCCGTGACCGTAACGGACAATAACGGCTGCCGTAGAGTTTTTGACAACCGGCAAGTGATTGCACCAACGGCTGCGATTACGCTGCCGGGTATCATTACCAACATTTCTGAACAACCAGGGGCTATTACCGTTCAAGCACTTAATGCTGCTATGCCCGCTACTTTCAACTGGAGTGGCCCCAATGGCTTTTCATCGATGGCTTCTAGCCTTACGGGTCTCACAACGCCAGGTACCTACTGCCTTACGATACTCGATGCAAATGGCTGCACGGCGGCACAGTGTTACTTAGTACGGGAAGACCTACGCATCAGCACCTTCGAGTTAAGTGAAAGTTGCTCAGGAACTAATACAGGAGCCATTCGTATTACAGTAGTTGGGGGCAACGGAACGTATGCTTTCGATTGGCGGGGGCCGAATGGATATATCGCAACAGGGGAGGATATTATTGGGCTAGCGCCTGGTTTGTATATGCTCACTGTAACGAGCGGCACAGAAACGCTTACGGCCAATTACACGGTAGAAGAATTAGCACCGATTGCTCTAAACGCTACTGTGCTACCGGCTAACTTAGGTAATAATGGCCGTATTGCCCTCAATCCTAGTGGTGGTGCGATGCCTTACATCTTCGCATGGTCGAATGGTGCCACCACAGCAGAAATCAATATGCTCGGCGGTGGAGAATACTGCGTAACGGTTACCGATGCCAATAACTGTACGCGAGAAAATTGCTATACGGTCACTTCTATTCCAATGTCAGTAGCTAGTTTTTCTACAAGATCTACTTCTTGTTTTGGCAGCGAGGATGGCCAAGCAACTGTGGTGGTAGCCAACGGAGTAGCTCCTTTTGCGGTGAGTGTAGCTCCATCTGGATTCACGGATAACGTCAGCTCAGATACGATTTCGCTGAGCCTTCCTGCGGGCACTTACACAATCTCTATTACAGACGATCAAGGTATTACGGTTACGCAAGAAGTTACGATCAATAGCCCCACGGCTGTGGAAGTAAATGAAATAATCCTAGTTTCCGACACGGAAGATCCTGCTTGCACAGGCGGTATCACCTTGATGCCTAGCGGTGGTACAGGCCCTTATATGATAAGTTGGAGTGTGCCTGCCCTTAGCGGTTTTCAGGTCAACGGACTTTGTGCGGGCACCTATGAGGCAACGGTTACCGATGCAAATGGCTGTACGGCTGAGTTGCTGCGTGTTGAAATTGGCCAGCTAGTAGAGGAAGCTAGTACATCGGAGGTGGAATGCCCCGGAGACAATTCTGGTGCTATTGACCTAACGGTGAGTGGAGGGGTGATGCCTTACACCTTTGCTTGGAGAGCAGCGGGGAGTACGGAGGTGATTTCAACGGAGGAAGACTTAAGTGGTCTTACCGAAGGTGCTTATACGGTTACGATACGAGATGCAACAGGGGCTACACTAGTACGCACTTATCAAGTGGTTACAGGTTTAGGCTTTAGTCTTACGGCTACCGTGGTTAGCAACTATAACGGATCGGGGGTGAGTTGCAATGGGGCAACGGATGGCCGCTTGGCCGTAGCTGTGAGTGGTCTAGGCACCTATACCTACGAGTGGTTCCAAGGTGAAACATTATTGGGAATTGATAGCGTGTTGAATAATGTAGGAGCAGGCAGTTACCTCGTGCGCATAACAAGCGAGGCAGGCTGTGAGCAAAGTTCACAATTGCTTACTATCACAGAGCCAGCTTTGCTAAGCTTACAGTCGGAGGTGGTAAACGTGAGCTGTATCAATGAAAGAGATGGACGCATAACCGTTATGCCCGTAGGGGGTACAGCTCCCTACACCTTCAATTGGTCTAATGGCACTAGCTTATCTCAGGCGCAGTTTCTTCGCCCGGGCGATTATGACCTTACGGTTGTTGATGCCAATGGTTGTATGCAAACGGCTAGCTTCGTGGTCACTGCGCCACAGGAACTCGTGGCTACTTCGGAGGCTACGGATGCCAGCAATGGCTGTAATGGCACAATTACCATATTACCACTAGGGGGAGCGGCTAACTTCAACTATAGCTGGCCTCAATTACCTTCACAAGGTAATAGTCCGGTAGCGCGCGATCTTTGCCCCGGAGAGTACACCGTGATTGTATCAGACCAAAACGCTTGCCAATCGCTTACACTAACGATTACCGTAAGAGATCGTCGCTTCCCCTGCCTTAGCGAGCGGAATGTTATTACGCCGAACGGAGATGGCCTCAATGAGTCTTTTATTCTTTTCTGTTCCGACGGGAATGAGCTATCCAATAACCAGTTAGAAATTTACAACCGTTGGGGGCAGCTTGTATTCGAGGCCAGCAACTACAATTGCAGCCAAGATGGTGGTGATAATTGCTTCATTGGCCGAACCAATAACGGAGAAATATTGCCAGCAGGCCCTTATTACTACGTTTTAGACTACTCCAACCCAATTGGAGAGCGCCTACAGCAGCGAGGTTCCTTGACCATTCTGCGCGACTAAGCAATAGGCGGAGCTAGGTAGGCGCAATCGCTCTATGCACTTGCGCCTACCTGCCAGCCTTGCCCCTGCGTAAGCCCGCCTATTTGTGATCCAATTGTTCTAAGCCTGCGGCTTGCTGTTGGTAATAAAGAGCGCAAAAAAATAATTACGGCCAGTGCCGTTCACAAAGCGCTGGATGAGCGCAAACAACAAGAAAAAATGCCTATTCTCATTTATTTGTCTTTTAAATAATCCCAAGATGAAAAAATATTTACTTCTTCTTTTGGTTTTCGGCGGCTTACTCCACTCGGTGGAAGCGCAAGACGAAGCGATTTTTAATCACTACGTGCAAAGCCCGATTTTGCTCAATCCTGGCGCGGCTGGTTTTTCGGATGAATACCAACTACAGCTCAATGCCCGAACGGCTTGGGCAGGCTTTGATGACGCTCCGAAGACGCTAGCAGTGCGCCTTAACGGCCCTATTGGGCAAAGTTTTGGTATTGGCGCGGCTCTTATCAGTGAATCGGCTGCCCAGTTAAATCGAGTAAAAGGCCAGCTTGATGTGGCTTTTCGCTTAGGGTTTGGCCAAAAAGTGAAAGGGGTTACGCCTTTTCAAATGGCTTTTGGCTTTTTCACTCAATTTGAACGCCTCACGATTGACCCTGCGCTGCTAAGCAATCCGCTGATTCAACAAGGAGATGAACTGCTGATGGCTTATATCAATGGCCAAAATAAGTTCGATGCCGGCGTGGGTATTTACGGCAGCTATTTAGAAAATACCTTTGGTGGCCTAACGATCAATAACCTAGTGAGCAATCGCCTAGATAATATTTCGGGGGCTAATACCAATAGTTCGTTGAATTATACCTTCTTGCTCGGGCACCGATTTCGGGTAGAAAGCCTTGATCTAGCACTCACGCCGAGCGTGATGATGCGCAATGTACAAGGCGCTCCTTTTATGATGGACTTTAACCTTCAGGCGGGCTTCCTTAACGATAAGCTCATCACGGGGCTTTCCTATCGCTATCTAGGGGCACTTGGCCTGCTGTTGGGTACGAATCTAGATGGCTTGTTCTTTTATTACTCTTACGATCTATCTTTTGCCAATTTTCAATCCTATAGCAATGGCTCCCATGAAGTTACAGTTGGTTATCGGATCAACCGAGCTATGCTGAAGGCAAAAAGAGACGAAAAGATGCGGCAGCAAAATAATTAGGTGAAATGTATTGACATTCAATTATTTCGCTTTATCTTTGTGCCAGAGAGAGCTTTCAGAGGAGTCATTCACAAACTGGCAGGCTGCCCGCATTTTCTAGGGCGGCCTTATCTACAAACCAACTTACTGTTTTTCCACCACAACTTAGCATTAGCTGAGTTGCGGTGGGTCTTTAAAACTAAGCCTGATCCAGAAGATCATGAAAGATAGATTGCTCTGTTTAGACAGAGGCTTTGTTCCTTTCACTGAATAAAAAGGAGCAAAAGATTTAAATCGGTTTTTGGGATGGCCTCCCTTCTTTCTTAACAGAGGAAGGGGGGTTTTTTTATATCCGGCTTAAACCACCGTCTATACCAATCACTTGCCCCGTAACAAAGGCCGCTTTTTCGCCCAGCAAGAAGGCAGCCATAGCAGCTATTTCTTGGGCATTACCTACTCGCTTGAGGGGATGCCGATCTGCGCTGGCCTGCTTTTTTTCATCCGAACCAAGCAGCTTCTCTGCCAGCGGGGTGTCGGTAAGGGAAGGAGCAATAGCGTTCACTCTAATCTGCGGGGCATATTCGGCCGCCAGGGATCGAACGAGGCCCTCTAGGCCACCCTTGGCCGCCGCAATAGCAGCATGAAACGGCATGCCACGCTGCACGGCCACCGTAGAAAAACAAACAATAGCAGCTTGCTCGCTTTTCTTCAAAGCACGCTCCGCCGCCTGAATGCAACGAACGGCACCGAGCACATTGAGATCGAAAGCCGTTTGAAAATTAGCTGGCTTAAGGCTTCTGAACATCTTCAACTCAATACTACCAGGGCAATACGCTAATCCATCCAACACGGCTGGTAGGGTATCGGCCGGCAGGGCTGCCTCACTCGTTACATCTACTGCTTGAAAGGCTACCGAAGCGGGTAAATCTCTGGGCTGCCGAGCCCAGACGTGCACGCTATGCCCCGCCGCTAACAACTCATCTACCAAGGCACGGCCAATACCTGAACTACCCCCAACTACTAAAAAATGCTTCTTCATCTGCTTTTTCAGCCTAACAAATCACTAGCCGCTTGGTTGCCGAAACTACGTTCTTTTGAATAGACTTGTTCAGTAGGTCATGAACGAGCGAGAGCGCAGCAAAATTTGTTCTGAACGAGGCAAAACCACGGAGTAGCTGCGAAGCAAAACGTAGGTACCCGTACGGACGGCGAGGCTTTTTGACCAAGTGCAGAATAAAATTTTCCGCTTGCAGCCGTTTAATGGCCTGCCGAACAAGTCTAATACGGCTGTGACCTAGCTATTCCTTTTTGGCTAAAGCAGGGGCAAAGGATAGTTTTGTAGCGCAAGACTAGCCTAAGCACCCTCCGCGTATCTGTTTGTGCGCCTTTCGCGTTAAAGAATCACTAAATATAGAATACGATACGATCTTTTGCGCACAAAGCTTGTTATCTTTGTATGATGAAAAAGCAATTAATCACACTGTTGTTGCTCCTGGGGGCAACATTTGGGCTGCAGGCGCAAACAGAGACCAATCTATGGAAGACCTTAGCCAAAATCACTTTTGAAAAAAAGTATAACGAGCTATTGGGCTTTAAAGTGGATGTACCTGTTTTTAGCGATGCGATCAAAGCGTTAGAAGGCAATGAAGTGACTGTTGGTGGCTATATCGTGCCCGTAGAAGGTTACAAAAGTCACAATGAATTTGTCTTTAGTGCCTACCCTTACAATATGTGTTTCTTTTGCGGCGGAGCAGGCCCCGAAACCGTGATGGAGGTGAGTGCAACAGAAGCGGTCAAGTATTCTACAGAACGCATCGTTTTGAAGGGAAAGCTATTGCTCAATAGAGATAATATTAACCGCTTGATGTATATCATGACGGATGCCGTGCAGGTAAAGGACTCTGGTAAATAGTTGCGCATGTATCTTACGCCTTGGGTAAGGCCGTTAGCGAGTCTAGGGCTATTGCTCCTTCTTACTTGCAACCAGCAAGAAACCACCCAAACTACCAACGAGACCACCTCGGTTGCAACCGTTGCGGCGCCAGCCGTGCCAAAATTTCAAGCCGATAGTGCCTACGCCTACATTGCTCAACAGCTAGCTTTTGGGCCCAGAGTAGTGAACACCGAGGCGCACGAAGCAACGCGGCAATGGTTAGAAGGTAGCTTGGAAGCCTTCGGCGCACAAGTGATGGCCCAACATTTCACAGCCACGGCCTACACGGGCGAGGTGTTGAATGCTACGAATATTATTGCTCGCTTTTCTCCGGAGAAGACCGACCGGATCTTGCTTTGCGCACACTGGGATAGCCGCCATATTTCCGATAGCCAGCTTAACACAGGAGACCCCTCTTTACCGGTAGATGGAGCCGATGATGGCGGCAGTGGCGTCGGGGTGCTACTAGAAGTGGCTAGGCAGCTGGGCCAGTCACTACCTCCCATCGGAATTGATATCGTGTTACTAGATGCTGAAGATTATGGGGAGGCGCAAAGTGATAACGTCACTTCTTGGGGCTTAGGTGCGCAGCACTATGCTACCAACTTGCCTCCAATTAAACCGCGCTACGGTATCTTACTCGATATGGTAGGTGCCAAAAATGCGCGCTTCACCGTCGAGGAAATTAGTGAATACTACGCACCCGAAGTACGTAAAAAAGTTTGGCGCCTCGCGCAGCAGATGGGCTATGGCAACTACTTCGTAGAAGATAAAACCTCGGCTGTAACCGACGATCATTTTTTTATTAATCGCTTAGCAGGGATTCCCACCATCGATATTATCAATCGGCCAGCTGATACCCCTACGGGCTTCGGAACGCATTGGCATACCGACCAAGATAACATGAGCGTGATCGATAAACAAACGATCAGAGCAGTTGGCCAGCTTGTCTTAGCGGTGGTCTATCGGGAAGCGGCTGGCACCTTGTAATTTTTTCTCTTTTCTCAATTCCTTGCTCCATGTTTTATTCTTCTTACTTTTCGTCGCTTTCTTTATTCATGGCTATGTGCTTAGTGCTTGGTGCTTCCGCTTGTTTGCCAGAAGAGGAGGTGTACGA
Source organism: Lewinella sp. (assembly GCA_036735605.1). Classification (GTDB taxonomy): domain Bacteria; phylum Bacteroidota; class Bacteroidia; order Chitinophagales; family Saprospiraceae; genus Neolewinella. The sequence continues at coordinate 14,101 of DAINNZ010000074.1, forward strand.
TGTCGAATGTGCTGGCTTCAACAGCAGCCTCAATAACTATTTTCCTCCTAGCGTGGGGGATACATTGGTCTTTTCGGATACTTCGGGCGTGAATTTTCGTCGGTTTCCCGTGGAGCGGCGTTTCGTTTTTGCCGATACCATCTATAGCTCTCTCAGCCCCAATGAAACTTGTGTACCCTTTGTAGAGTATTACCTCTCGGAAGTAGATGCTAGCCGGACGGCTCTGTTTTACTTCATTAACGATCTGAGTGCTACTAGCGGAGCGGGAGCCTTTTCGATCGGGATCAACTTTGCGGATGCTAGTGTCGCAGGGATACCTTATTTTCAGCAATTCGTCGTTCGCCCTTCGCTTCGCGGGCAGCTAAGTACTAACGTAAGGGCGCTGGACAGCCTAGTAGTGAACGACTTCACCTACCAATCGGTAATTAGGGCAGAATTGATTGGGCTAGTGCCTTCGGCCGGTTCTTATTACAACAATGTTCGTACCATTTGGATAGCGCCAGGTGGGGGTATCATCCAGTTTGAGGATGATCGCTTAGGCTTATGGATGCTTAGAAGACCCTAGTGGTTTAACTAGAAAGCCCTATTGCATCCTATCGTGCTGCTGAGCTGCTTGGTCGAAAGCTGGCCGTAGTAGTGCTCGCATTAATCGAGGCACTTTAAGTAGAGTTGGATCGTGTTGCTGAGGCCGTAATAGAGCGCGTCGGTTATCAGTGCATGGCCAATAGACACTTCTAATAGATTAGGTAGCTGCTGCTTGAAATAGCGAAGATTCTGAAGGTTGAGGTCATGACCGGCATTGAGACCTAAACCGTTGGCTTGCACTGCTTCGGCTGCTAGCACGAAAGGGGCTATGGCAGCCGCAGGGTCTTTGGCAAAGCCTTTGGCGTAAGGTCCTGTGTAAAACTCTACCCGATCCGCCCCCACAGCCGCAGCGGCAGCAATCTGCTCGGGATCCGTATCAATAAACAAGGAAACTCGGATGCCAGCAGCTTTCAAGCTAGCAACTACTTCCTGGAGAAGAACGGCCTCTCGAATAGCGTCCCAGCCATGATCGCTAGTGAGTTGCCCTGGCTTATCCGGCACAAGCGTGCATTGGTGAGGGCGCACGGCTAGCACTTCTCGAAGGAAATGAGGAGAAGGGTAGCCTTCTATGTTAAATTCAGTATGGACGATAGCCTTCAAAGACGCCAAGTCGTCATAACGAACGTGGCGTTCATCCGGCCTCGGATGCACGGTGATGCCTTGCGCACCAAAGGCTTCACAGTCTTTGGCTACCTGTACTAAATCAGGGAAATTAGCACCTCGGCTATTGCGGATGAGGGCTATTTTATTAATATTTACCGAGAGATTGGTCATGGGATCACTTGAAATTAAGAAAAACTAGGCGGCAAAGGCCATCCAGAGAGCCGAGCCACACTTAGCGGAATGTTGTGGTTCGAAAGGCTAATACGTGGCTCGGCTACGGAAAGGCTATTGCTTACTAAAGGTTGAATTCAATACCTTGCGCTAGTGGCAACTCGGTGCTGTAATTGATTGTGTTGGTTTGGCGGCGCATATAGGCTTTCCAGCTATCGGAGCCAGATTCGCGGCCACCACCGGTTTCTTTTTCCCCGCCGAAGGCACCACCGATTTCCGCGCCGGAAGTGCCGATATTGACGTTGGCAATCCCGCAATCGGAGCCAGCCGCACTTAAGAAAAGTTCACTTTCCCGCAGATTGGTGGTCATGATAGCAGAGCTCAATCCTTGAGGTACGCTGTTTTGGATGGCGATGGCCTCTTCTAATTCGCTGTACTTCATCAAATAAAGGATGGGCGCGAAAGTTTCCTGCTGGGCCATAGCCGAATCGGCTTTCACCTCCGCGATACAGGGTTTCACGTAGCAGCCACTTTCGTAGCCACTACCTTCTAATTGGCCGCCTTCTACCAGGAAGCTGCCGCCTTCTGTCCGAATGCCTTCTATGGCCGCTAGATACATTTTTACCGCTGCGGTATCGATAAGGGGGCCTACATGATTAGCCTGATCGAGCGGATCTCCGATGCGCAATTGCCCGTAGGCTTTTTGAAGCCCGTCGCGCACTTGCTCGTAGATACTTTCATGGATGATGAGGCGGCGTGTGCTCGTGCAGCGTTGGCCACAAGTGCCTACGGCACCAAAGCAGGCACCTGTGAGCACTAGTTTAAGGTCGGCATTTGGGGTTACGATGATGGCGTTATTGCCACCTAGTTCCAAGAGGCTTTTGCCGAGGCGAGCCCCAACAGTAGCTGCCACGATTTTGCCCATTCGCGTAGAACCCGTGGCGCTAATGAGTGGGACCCGCTCGTCTTTGGTCATGAGCTCGCCCACTTGGTAGTCGCCGTTAATCAAGCAACTGATCCCTTCGGGAAGTTGGTTGGCTTTGAGCACTTCTTGGAAGATGTTCTGGCAAGCAACGCCACAGAGCGGTGCTTTTTCGCTAGGCTTCCAAATACAAACATTGCCGCATACAAGCGCAATCATACTGTTCCAGCTCCAAACGGCTACGGGGAAGTTGAAGGCAGAGATAACACCTACAATACCCATTGGATGCCACTGCTCATACATGCGGTGGAAGGGGCGCTCACTATGCATCGTGAGGCCGTATAGCTGGCGGCTAAGCCCTACGGCGAAGTCGCAAATGTCAATCATTTCTTGTACTTCTCCCCAGCCTTCTTGTAGGCTTTTGCCCATCTCGTAGCTCACAAGCCGGCCCAGGGCATCTTTGTGTTTACGAAGCGCTTCGCCGTATTGGCGCACGATTTCACCTCGGCGCGGAGCAGGCGTAAGGCGCCAAATTTTGAAAGCTGCTTGAGCTGAGGCCACAACTTGCTCATAGTCGGCAGTGCTGGTAGTACTTACGCGACCGATGAGCTGCCCGTCAACAGGGCTGTAGCTTTCGATGAAATGCTTGCTCGGGAGGGATTGCAAACCGGTGCTAGTGCCTGCGTTATCGGCCTGAAGGCCTAGTTGGGTAAGGAAGTTCTTGTCCATGTTTGGTAAAATTGAGCGGCTTGAAAAAACCGCAGCGTTAGGAACTGTAAAGGTAAGACGAAATGTCAGGATAAGCAGCAAAGGAAGCCGCAAATGTGTCTGGTTTCGATGCTTTATTCGGTCTTACCGCGAATTTTCGCCCAAGTAAGCCTTCGCTTTCTGTTCGGGTGGGTCTTGCGCCTAGCAAAAACCTTTGCCCCTGCACTTGTGCCCCTCTTAAAAACCTACTAAGCCGCAGGGGTGTTTAAAGGCTTCCGCCGTGCCGCCACCTGACGGGGAGCCTAAGGATAGACATGAGGATGGATAGGAGTAGCAGTTTTTCTAGGAGGATCACTAAAAAGAAATTGAAATTTTAAAAGATACCTATCAACGGAATAGCGTTATAGGTGTTAGATATTATCGAAGAAAAGTGCGCCGATCGTTGCGCAATACCACAAGAAGTAAGACTTTTGCAGCTTAAAGCAAGAAATTATGGCCATCGTAGAATTAAGAGTACCTAGCATAGGAGAGTCCATCACCGAAGTTACCCTCAGCCAATGGCTGAAGGCAGATGGTGAAATGGTTGCCTTAGATGAAGCAATTTGTGAGTTCGACTCCGATAAAGCAACCCTTGAATTCCCCTCCGAAGCTGCCGGCAAGCTCATCTATGTGGCTACCGAAGGCGATGACTTGGAGATTGGTGCGCTCGTGGCTAAAATTGATACGGAGGCTGCTCAAGCTAGCACTAGTAAAGGTAGTGAACAAGCAACCCCTGCCGAAGTGATTGCCGAAGCACCCAAAGCAGCTGATATTTCAGCTGCCCCGGCTGCGCCCCCCCTTGCTGAGAAGGAAAATTATGCCACTGGCACGCCCTCTCCCGCTGCCGCTAAGATTTTGCGGGAGAATAACGTAAGCGCCGATCAGGTAAACGGTAGTGGGCGCGATGGTCGTATTACGAAAGCGGATGCACAAGCAGCTGCCCAGTCAGCTCCGGCACCTAGTGCTCCGGCACCTAGTGCTCCGGCACCTAGTACTCCGGCACCTAGTGCTCCGGCACCTAGTGCTCCGGCACCTAGTGCCCCAGCCAC
>DAINNZ010000075.1:0-17790 GCA_036735605.1 Lewinella sp.
TTCTTAGTAGCTGCGGGGGTGGCGGCCGAGCGCTTACAGGCAAGAGGTTTCGGTTCGAGCCAACCAAGGGATACCAATGAAACGGAGCAGGGCAGAGCTGCTAACCGCCGTACAGAATTTACTATCAAGCAAACAAGAACACCACTTTAGCATTTCATTAGTAAGACTATTTAATTACATTTAACATGGCAAGTGTAGCAAGCGAAAATTTCATCATGGAGCCAGACGTCCTTATCAAGGAGGTGGGCTACAATGATCACTTTCACGATCATCATCATGGGGATAAGTTCCAATCGAATTTTATCACCCACTATATTTTTTCTCAGGACCACAAGATGATTGCTAAGCAGTTTCTGATCACGGGTATGATCTGGGCGATTATTGGTGGTTTGATGTCGCTGGTGTTCCGGATGCAACTCGGTTTTCCAGAAGAAAGTTTGGCTTGGTTGAAGCCTGTATTGGGCAAGTGGATTAGTGTAAGTAATGGGGTAGGAACGCTAACGCCCGACTTTTACTATGCCCTTGTGACAATGCACGGTACTATTCTCGTATTCTTTGTATTAACGGCTGGTTTAAGTGGTACTTTTTCCAACTTGCTTATTCCATTAATGATTGGTGCTAGGGATATGGCATCGCCGATGTTGAACATGTTGTCTTACTGGTTCTTTTTCCTGTCTGGTACAATTATGTTTGCTTCCCTCTTCCTTAGCACGGGTCCTTTTGCTGGGGGGTGGGTCGCCTATCCACCTTTATCTGCACTTCCGCAAGCCATGGACGGATCTGGTGCTGGTATGACGCTTTGGACGCTTTCGCTTGTGTTCTTTGTGGTTTCTGTTTTGTTGGGTGGTATTAATTATATCACTACGGTACTGAATCTCAGAACGAAAGGGATGACGATGTGGCGCTTGCCGCTTCCTATTTGGGCGTTCTTTGTAACGGCTATTATTGGCTTACTGTCTTTTCCTGTATTGGTATCGGCTTTCTTTTTGATGATGTGCGACCGTACGTTGGGCACTAGCTTCTATTTGAGTGAAATCTTCATCGGTGGTCAAGCTTTAGATCACGTGGGTGGTAGCCCTATACTGTACCAGCATTTATTCTGGTTCTTAGGCCACCCAGAAGTGTATATCATCATCTTGCCAGCGATGGGTATCGTCTCGGAGGTGCTATCTGTACACGCTCGTAAGCCAATCTTTGGTTACAAGGCGATGGTATTATCGATCTTGGCTATTGCCTTCTTGTCGTTCATTGTATGGGCACACCACATGTTTATGTCTGGGGTGAATCCGTTCATCGCCAATTTCTTTGTGGTCTTCACCCTTATCATTGCAGTGCCGTCTGCGGTAAAGGTCTTTAACTGGATCGCTACTTTGTATGGTGGTAATATCCGTTTCAATCCGGCTTCTTTATTTGGTATCGGTTTCGTATCGATGTTCATTTCGGGTGGTCTTACGGGTATCTTTTTAGGTAACTCTACCATTGATATTCAGTTACACGACACTTATTTTGTGGTAGCTCACTTCCACATTGTAATGGGTGTAGCGGCTTTCTTTGGTATGTATGCTGGTGTATATCACTGGTTTCCGAAAATGTATGGCCGTTTCATGAACCAAACACTCGGTAAATTACACTTCTGGGGCACTTTGATTGGTGCTTACAGTGTGTTCTGGCCAATGCACTACCTCGGTATGGCGGGTGTTCCGCGCCGCTATTACAGCTTTGATGTTTTTGATACATTTAACCATTTTGCGGGGATGAATCAGTTCATCACCATTGCAGCAATTATCACTTTCGGCTTTCAGCTATTGATGGTGATCAATTTCTTCTACAGCATTTGGTACGGCCGTAAAGTAACGGAGCGCAACCCTTACAATGCTAATACGTTGGAGTGGACTACCCCGATTCAACCAGGCCACGGCAACTGGCCGGGCAACTTGCCGACGGTACAGCGCTGGGCTTACGACTATGGTAAAGATGGCCGAGAGTATATCCCTCAAGTGCAGCCAATAGGCGCCGACGAATCGGAGGTACACTAGTTTCTGGCCGGTTAAGTCTATCCGATCGGGCAGGGAGGTAATCGAAAAGTTGCCTCCCTGTTCGCAAAAATAGCCGATTTGCTCGCCGCTGATCGGCCACGTTTCGGTAATTTTTAGGCGTTTTGTGCGCATAGAATTAGCGAAGCTTGTTCGTTTACGAAGTAGGTGCTAGAAAAGTCTTGCGCTACAAAGAAAACCCTTGCCCCTGCATTTATGCCCGCCTGCCCGTACTGGGTACTGGGTCTGAGCGAGAGCAATGAGTCCCTGATATGGACACAGCGTGCCAGCCTGCTGACTACTGCGTTTTTGGATAGAGCAGTCGTTAGCGAGTTGGAGCGACCTTTGCAGACTTCGGACAATGAGCCCCTCAAAGGAGGGGGGGAGGGTATTTATGCCCGTGTAAGGCAGCGCTCAAGGGCGATACTTCGCGTGAGCGGTTGCTTCACCGAGCGTTCCATTCAATTTAGATGCGTTAAAATGGCAGCGCATCCTGTTTGCCTAGGTATGAGGCGAAAGGTTTGAGTAGTAACAAGCGGGCAAGACTGAAGTAGTCTTGTTCTTAGCGATAACCAATTAATATAAAAGCTTGCAAAAAGCGGAGCAACATAGCGGGATGAGCACGACTACAGCTACGGCGATGCTGACCAAGCGGCAGCAGGCGTGGCGTGATTTCAGTGCTTTGGTGAAGCTGCGCTTATCACTTACGGTGGTATTGTCGTCGGTATTAGCCTACTTGGTAGCCTTACCGGCGGGGCATTTCAGTTGGTGGGCGTTGTTTGTACTTTCAAGCGGCGGCTTACTTACGACCGCAGCCGCTAATGTGTTAAACGAGGTGCTAGAGCGTGATTTTGATAAGCAAATGGAGCGCACGAAGGATCGGCCTTTGGCGAATGGTCGCCTTACGACGAGTGATGCGGTCCTGTATGCTGGATTTATGAGCTTAGCGGGTATTTCACTGCTAGCGCTTTTCAACCCTTGGACGGCCTTTTTAGGCACTTTTTCGCTAGTCAGCTATGCTTTTGTTTACACGCCGTGGAAGCGGGTGAACCCGGGGGCGGTATTAGTAGGGGCGATACCAGGTGCCTTGCCGGCACTCATTGGCTGTGCGGCTGCGCAAGGAGGTATCACTAGTTTAGGCGTTAGCCTATTCGCAATACAGTTCTTTTGGCAGCTACCACACTTCTACGCTATTGGCTACCTAGGATATGCGGATTATAAGAAAGCTGGTTTTAAATTAGTGCCAGAAACAGCACAAGGTGAAGTAAATGCACCACAGCTAGGACGCGATGCCTTTATTGCGGCTATCTTCTTATTACCACTTGCTTTTGTACCGCTGTATTTGGGTGTTGTAAGTTGGGGTGCGGCTATTTTAGTAGCCTTGCTAGGTGCTGCTTTTTCCTATTTTGCTTGGACTTTTTGGCAAGCACCTTCTAGGAAAACAGCCTTAGGAATGATGTTTGCCTCTTTCGGCTATATCCCCTTTGCCTTCCTTATTTATTGGTTAGATCAATTATTGTAAAATGCAAGTGATGAGCGAGCCAATACAACCACAAATGGAAGCCGCCACGAGGCGCAACAAAATCCATCCCTTGAAGCTAACATTGTGGGTGGCACTAGCTAGTATCGTGATGATGTTCACCGCGCTCACAAGTGCTTACATTGTACGGCAGGCTGCGGGTAATTGGCTGGAGTTTTCGATTCCGCCCATTTTTTATTGGAATACTGCTGTGATTGTGGTAAGTAGTCTAACACTACAAGCTGCTTATATCACCTTTAAGCGCGGAGCTGAGCGGCCTTATAAACTGCTGTTGGTGGTCACTTTGCTGCTAGGTATTGCTTTCCTTTGGTTACAGTATCTTGGTTGGCAGGAATTAGCTGCTAGTGGCATACCGCTTAAGACGAATCCTTCCGGCGATTTCATCTATACGATTTCTGGGCTGCATGCTCTGCACGTAATTGGCGGCATCACGGTGGTTTTGGTAGGAATTTTGATGGCTTATGCTAGAAAGTTTCAGGTGACGCCGATGCGGATACTCCGCCTTGAACTAAGCTTAACCTACTGGCACTTTGTAGGCCTACTCTGGATATACCTAATCGTGTTCCTGAGTTTACAACGATAAAACGGGCTAGGGAGCTATGGCTACCTGCTCATAAAGCCCCGAGCCTTCGGGCTAGGTATAAATTAAGTAAATAGCCAGCTAATGTTGGTGGCATTTTTCTTTTGTTTAGCTACCTTTGCGTAGTTTTTATAGCTTAAACAAACTTCAACATGGCCGCACAAACGGACGTTTTACTAGAAGAAGAACAATTAGGGACACAAAACGGCGATTGGTCGGGTGGTGATAAGAAGCCCTTTAGAGCCTCCTATGGTAAGCTAATGATGTGGTATTTCCTCCTATCGGATGCTTTTACCTTCGCAGGTTTCTTGATCGCTTATGGTGCGCTACGCTTTAGTAGCCCCACTTGGCCGGTGCCTGATAAGGTCTTCTCTACCTTCCCTGGGGGCTACCACGATATGCCCTTAATATTCGTCACCTTGATGTCTTTCGTACTGATTGTGAGTTCCGCTACGATGGTAAGAGCTGTACAGGAAGGCCACCGCGAGAACAAACGCGGGGTAGTGTTCTGGATGCTGTTAACCGTTTTAGGGGGGGCTGCTTTCTTGGGCTGTCAGGCTTGGGAATGGACGAACCTGATTGTGAAGGAAAATATGAGCGTCACTCGTAATCCTTTTGGTACGCACACCGACAGTGGGGTATATTTAGAGAATGGCCAGCCGGGGAGCGAAACTTTCGAAGCTGGAGAGACTTACTTGATGCACCGCGCTGTGTTGCGTTCGGAAGCTACCGCAGAGCAACTAGCGGCTGCCGATCACGGCCACGAGGGAGAGCATGGTGAGGGGCACCATGAAGCAACTATGGTGTTGGATCAATTCCCCGCAGAAACAGCCGACTATATGGTGGATGGTGAAGGCTTCATTCACCGCAAATTCGTAGTAACGGGCGAGGGCGAGAATGCCGGCAGTCGGGGCGTTGAGGCTTATGGTCCGGTGGCCTTCGGTGCGCTTTTCTTCTTCATTACGGGCTTCCACGGTTTTCACGTATTCTCTGGGGTGCTCTTCCTGCTTATTATCATGATTAATGCCGCGAGTGGCTTGTATGCTAAGCGCAATAACGGGTATGAAATGGTAGAGAAAATCGGTTTATACTGGCACTTTGTGGATTTGGTGTGGGTATTCGTTTTCCTAGTGTTTTATCTGCTCTAAAATAGGCTGGTAGCGCAGGTGTAGCGAGCGCATACCCCATGGCATAGCAAAATAATTTGATCATTCAGGTGCTCGGCAGTAGCACCCCAAACAATAAAAATCATGGCAGAACACGTTAGCCACGAAGCAGCCGTAAGAGGCGTTTACAAAGGATTAGCCCTCTTAGCAGCTGTAACGGGTATTGAGGTCGTTTTTTCCCTCTTTGGCAAAGGACATATTCTTGGCAACACAGGCCTACAGGACTATTCTGTAGTGATAGGTTTAGTTGCCATTATCTTGATTGCGCTTTCTTTGTACAAAGCTTATTTCATTATATTTGAGTTCATGCACATGGGCTATGAGGTGAAGGGCTTGGCACTAAGCGTACTACTGCCTGTCTTATTGCTAGTGTGGGCGCTGATCGCTTTCTTCTACGAAGGCGCTGCTTGGAAGGGGAACCGCGAAAAAGTGCAAGAACGCAACGAAATCAAGAAAGCTCCAGCTAGCAGCTTGTTAGAGGATGCTGCTACTTACCACCTAGGCCAGTTGCCTAGCTAATAGAATAGAGTGGTTTGAGCCAACAGCTGAAGAGCTGGCTTTTGTCCCCTAAAACGGTCAGTTGGATACCTCCAACTGACCGTTTTAGCTAGACAGCAGCTAAACGTAAAAAAACAGCAATTAAAAGCCTGTTCCTTAAGCAAATCCCTTTTTAAGTTGTTAGTAGCAGTACATCAACTCGGCCTGTGAGCCATTCCGTATATGCGTAAGCTTTTTAGTTTTGTCGTTTTGCTTCTCCTTTTAGTAGGTTTTCCAGCGGCTTCTTATTACTACATGAAAGATGGTTTCGACTACCGCCGCCGCGCGATTGAAGCCCAAGGCGATTACGGGAAAATGCCTGCGCTCGCCTCCCTGCATCGTTTGCGGGGCACCCTGCCTCCCTCTACACAGGGGGCTATGCTCGTGGCAGGCTGGTTAGATTTAAGCCAGCAAGAAGCAGCTTATACCTATGGGCACATGCTAGATAGCCTGTTCCAGCAGTTCAAGGACTCTCCCAATCTCTATTTTACTACTTTTAGTAGTGCGGATTCGCTAGCACTGGCCAACTGGTGCCAACAGCATCACCTGCCCGATCATCCGATGCTGAGCATCCTAGCAACGGATAGTAGCCAGTTCGTGGCAACAGCGCGCGACTTTAAACTACCCGCCCAACCGGGCCAAACGCCCTTGGTAGCGCTGGTGGATAGCTCCCTAACGATCCGTAGCTTCTATCAGCTTGACCAGCGTGCGCAAACCATCGGTCTGGTGCAGCTTATCTCCTTGATTATTCCTCTTCCACCCAAGGGCGATATCCTCCTAGCACCAAAAAAAGAATTGTAACCCCCAAAAAAAGAACTGTCCACCAATGGCATCCATTTCCAATAAATACGCTGGCCTAAGTACCTACCCAGCTTACGAAAAGACCCTGAAAATAGCTTCAATCGTCCTGTCTGTGGTGGTGATCGCATTGGTGATCGTGATGCGGCGCTATAAACTTCCCGTTCCCGATGGCTGGGATGTCAGTTTTCTCCCCGCAGTCAATGCCACGATCAACGCCCTTACAGCAATAAGCCTACTGTTTTCACTTTACTTCGTGAAAAAACAGCAGTTTGTACAGCATCGCAATGCCAATGCTACTGCACTAGGGCTCTCGGTGCTCTTTCTACTCTGCTATGTCGTCTATCACATCACGACCCCCGAAGTAATCTACGGCGATGCCAACGGAGATGGTAGCCTTTCTGCCGACGAGCTCGCCGCAGTGGGCAGTATGCGCACCCTCTATTTGAGCGTCTTATTCAGCCATATTTTACTAGCAGGCCTGCTGCTACCTTTCATCCTCTTTACCACCATCCGCGCCGCTGTTGGCAAATATGCCGCCCACAAAAAACTAGCCCGCTGGGTATGGCCGCTCTGGCTCTATGTAGCCATCACCGGCCCCTTGGTGTATTGGATGCTACGGCCTTATTATGCCTAGTAGCTCTGGGCAATCAAAAGATGGGCACAAGGTTGTCCATACGGGCATTTAACCCGCCTGAGCGAGAGCTAGCGAGTGCTTATGCAACATCCGCATAGACGTACACGAAGTGCCCGTTTTAAAAGGGCGAGCGGCGTGGTTTCTAATAGAAAAAAGAACGATGGAAATAGATGAACTAAGGGATTATTGTTTGGCGAAAGCCGCCACCTCAGAAGGGCTTCCCTTCGGCCCCACGGTCTTGGTACTGAAGGTAGCCGGCAAGTTGTTTGCACTCATTGCGCTGGATGAGGAGGAAGCTCGTATCAACCTCAAGTGCGATCCGGAGCGGGCTATAGCTTTGCGAGAGGCACAAGCCGACATTATCCCCGGCTACCACATGAATAAGCAGCACTGGAACACGGTATTCACCACAAGGGGGCTACCCAAGTCGCTCATTATGGAGCTGATTGACCACAGCTACGAATTGGTAGTGGCTTCTTTGCCGAAGAAAGTACAGGCAACTTTGCTCCACACCTAAGCGGCACGGATACGAGCCTATTGGATACCAATTTGGCCACTTTTTCAATAGCTTTTGCCTAATAGCTTTTGCCTAATAGCTTTTGCCTAATAGCTTTTGCCTAATAGCGGTGAGTGAAAACCATTTTTAGCACAAAACTGTCTTTTTTTGATAGCCGTTGGCTCTACCGCATAATTTTATTCAGTAGTTGGGCAAATAGCAGGGGCAAGACTTTCTTTGTAGCGCAAGTGTAGCTGAGCTAACTAGTCTTCATAAAGCAAATAGGGCTTTCTGCGCTGCTTGAAATCGGCTAAACCTGCTTGCCAGCTATCGCGTATTTGCTGGGCATCATAGCCGGCTAGTATTTGTTTTCGGAGCTGATCGCTACCGGCTAATTTATCGAAGAAATCGGGGCGGTCGAAAAAGTTTTCGTTCTTGAGTTCTGCATACGTATCGAGTAAATAGGTCAGCTGAAGGCTGGCTTGTTGGTGGAGCATTGCTTCCGATAGCTGACTGAGATCATGGCCACGGCAGCGCTGCCCTTTCAATTTCGGATCAGCGGAGCCAGGGCCGGGGGTAGGAGTGAAGAGGTGCGTGCCGCCTAGCAGCTTAGGGTGGCCTATCACCTGAAACTGCGTGAGGGTGCCTCGGCCAATGCTTACGATAGTGCCCTCGAAGAAACAGAGGCTAGGGTAGAGCAGGATAGATCTGAAATTGGGTAGATTAGGCGATGGTGCCACGGGCAAGGGATAAGGCATGCTTTTCCGATAATGCTGGCAAGGGATAACGGTGAGCTCGGCGCGCAGTCCGGCATCGAGCCAACCTTCTCCATTGATCATTTGCCCATATTCACCAATCGTAAGGCCGTGAACCACCGGCACGGGATGCATACCAACGAAGGAGCGATAGGCTGGGTCGAGTAAGGGGCCATCCACATAATGACCATTAGGGTTGGGGCGGTCTAGGATCAGGACAGCTTTTTGCTGCTTGGCGGCACCTTGGAGGATATAGTGTAAACTACTGATGTAGGTGTAAAAACGGGTGCCTACGTCTTGAATATCGAATATAATCAGCTCAATATCGGCTAAATCCTCCGCCGAGGGCTCCTTTTTTTTACCATATAAAGTGATGATGGGGAGGCCACTTTTGGTATCGATGCCGTCTTGAATGTGAGCCCCTGCGTCTTCGGTGCCCCTAAAACCATGCTCAAGCGCAAATATTTTCACAAGCGATAGACCCAGTTCTTGGAGCGTATCGACTAGATGAACGCTACTCTTTCCGTGGGGTCTTTCGAGTAAAGAACTTTGGTTGACAACGAGCGCCAAACGCTTCCCGCGTAGCAGCGGTAGGTAACGATCCAGCTGGGCGGCTCCGGTCAATAGCTTAGGCGGCAGGCTATCTTCTTGGATGTGGGCTGTGTTCGCAGCTGCTGCGGTAGTGGGGAAGTGCTTGTTCGTATTGCTACAATTCAGTTGAAAAATAGGCAATAAAAAGAGAAAAAGTAGTATCTTCGGCATGTTTTTTTGATTCGTTGGCTACGTTCCTGCCAAGCTAGCGGTTTCAAACCTAGGCATGGACGTCGTAGCCTTTGTTGACTGACGTTTTATTTATTCACATCTTATCTTAGTTTGATCGAGTATTGAGTATGGCCTCAAATAAGTCTTGCGTCCTCTAGGAAAAGATACATCAAACGTTTCACTTTGCTCTGGTTCAAGTAATAAACTTGTTGATGGATTGTGATACTGTTTATCATTTCCAAATACATTTGTATGTCTCATCCCAATTTGACTTATAGCAAAACCATATTCAGGTGAAAGATTTGTCACGGTCACTGTTACGTTTCCATCTATGTTAATTCCGTCTTGGGTAAATGCGAAAATTAAATACTCATTAATTATTTTTTCTTTCACTTTGTCTTCAAATGAGCACGCATCAGTCGAGATTAGTGACGATTCTAATTCTCCTAAAATAGACAAGGCAGAGGTATCCGAAAGCTTAGGATATGCTAGATATGCTATAATACCTAGAAGAACTATAACAAGCCAATTAGATTTTAATTTTCTTAATATTGATGAGATATTTATTGTGATATCGTCGCTTCTTTTTTTCATGATAATGACTTATTTAGTTAGTAAATACTTTATCTCTTTGAATATCCATGTAATAGGTAAAACTACATTCGTACGGTTCTCCGCCTGGTCTTTGAGGAGTCCCAAACCAATCCAAATTTAACCATAAAACACCATTTTTATCTTTTCTAATACCCGGTGTAGTATTAACCCTATAGCGCGCAGATAAATATTCTTCTACCCTATTTTTTAAATGCTCTCCTTCGCCTAATCTAACTTCTGAAAAAGCATGCCACCCTAAATCACCTATGCCGCAATTAATCAGAACATCACCACCAATCGACATAATCATTGTTCCAACTAGGATTGCGAAATCATCGCAGTCTCCATCTCGGTTCGTTACAGTTGTGGAGGCTTTTAGAAAAACTTCTCTAGAGGACGGGTCGTTTACATACGACCATCCATCTAAGCAATAATCATAAATGTCGCAAACTTGCCCTAAATTGAAATTCCCTTCATGGTCTTCGACAACCATTCTTGACTTTCTTAAAACTGCATCATTGAGATAATCACAGGCTTCTGTTACTCTGAGTAGTAGATATTTATCCTCTTCGCCAAACACCCTGATGGTTTCATCCTTTAGCTTTCTCTTTATGTTAGTTAAAATATTTTGCCTCTCTCTTTCAATATACGGCCTTTCTAGCACTGGTGGTGTTGGAATATAGATTTCTTCAACGATGGGGTTACTATCTTCCTCGCTCTCACTATTCTCTTTTATAATATCTAAAAAAGGTGCAAAAACCCACCCTTGACTTCCCTCTTCAGTTTCAACTAAAAACCAAAAATCTGTAACACGCTGATTACGCACTTTTTCAGTAGAAACATTTGTGCTTTTTTTAATCACAGCAACTTTATCGCCTTTCATTAATCTTAAATCAGTCGATGTTTCATCCTTCCTTTCTGGTGCTGATCTAAGAATAACTTTATCCCCATTTAAAATTCCAATGGTTTTTACTTTGTCATTTTGACATGATAAAATAAGAAATCCTATTACTAGCCGAAATAAATGTAAAGCAATTCTATTCATAAAAGCATTTATTACTTTGTATTTCGTAAGAGGTTTTTTGTGAAATTTTTATTCGATTCTTGGTCGTAGATTAATTTCCACCAACTCCCATTTGCGGCAATCGCACCTATTGCGCTAAGAACGCTAACATCTGCTAAGAAAGCACCCACGCCCCCACCTTTTCCAATGCCTTTCGCTCGCTTGCCTGCTCTTTAAACGAAGCGGCCTTCCGTTTTTCACATGAAAAGCCCATTCTGAATTAGACGTTACAAAGCTAATGGAAATTTCGCATAAAGTTACCTGCTTCTTGGAATTTTTTTTCGCAGTTTGCGTCTATCTAACGAGCTTTGCCCCCCTACCTGCCTTCGCGCCTTGTGTACCTACCGATCGCTGCCGTTTTGCTGCTTTCGTGGCTCAGTGCTTACTAATGTTGCTACAATTTAGTGGAAAAATTAGCGATAAAAAAAGAAAAAGTAGTATCTTTGATCTGTTTTTTGAGTCGTTGGCTGCGTTAGTGCCACTGCTAGCGGTTCTACGCCTGAATGCTTAATTAGCTGTGGCTATAAAAATAACTACATTATGCAACATTACGCCATTGTGGACATAGAAACAACTGGTGGCAGGGCTGATCGGAGCCGCATAACCGAAATCGGTATCGTCGTCTTCGATGGTGAAAAGGTCGTAGCAAGCTATGAAACGCTGCTCAACCCCGATTGCCTCATTCCTCCCAGTATCACACGGCTCACAGGCATTACCAACGATATGGTGGCAGATGCGCCTAGGTTCCATGAGGTGGCTCGCAAAGTGGTGGAGCTGACGGAGGGCGCTATTTTTGTGGCACACAATGTGCGTTTTGATTATGAATTTATTCGCGAGGAGTTCCGTCGCCTGGGCTTCACCTACAGCCGCCGTAAACTCTGTACGGTTAGGTTGAGCCGGACGGTCTTCCCTGGGCTGCTGAGCTATAGTTTGGGGAACCTGATTAAGCACTTCGGCATCACGGTGCCGGCCAGACACCGCGCCCTAGCCGACGCAATGGCCACTACGGAGCTGCTGCAAATGGCGCTACAGCAGCAGGAACAAACAGAAGCGGTGAAAATGATGATTAACAATGGTATCAAAGCCAGCCGCCTCCCCCGAAATATCAGCTTAGAGCAGATAGAAAATTTGCCCGAGGAGTGCGGAATCTATTATTTTCATGACGTAGAGGGCCAGGTCATTTACGTCGGTAAAAGCACCAATATCCGCAAGCGTATTGCCCAGCATTTTGCCGATACTTCCACTAAAGGCAACGAAATTCGCAAGGAAATAGCCGACCTCAGCTACGAAGAAACAGGGAGTGAATTGATTGCGTTACTGCTAGAGAATCAAGAAATCAAAAGGCTTAAACCCCGTATCAATAAGGCACTGCGGCGGTCTCATTTCGACTACGCCATCCATAGCTACCTCAACGAGCGCGGCTACCGCTGTTTCGATGTGGTAAAGAACACCGCCCAAGCCCGTAAAGAACTAGACCTCATTTCGGAGTACCCCAGTATCACCAGCGCCAAAGGCCGCTTGGATTACGTCCGCAAGCAATTGTCGCTTTGTTCTGCTTTTACCCATCTTTTTCCGAGCAAATCGGCTTGTTTTCACTACCACCTCAAACAGTGTAAAGGTGCCTGTGCTGGCCAAGAAACAAGCGAGGCCTATAATCTAAGGGCCAACGAAGCCTATGATTTCCTGCGCACGGTCTTTGATCGCGATTTTCTCCTCTTCGACCGAGGCCGAACCCAAGAGGAAAAAGCCGTCGTACTCGTCAGAGAAGGCCACTACCAAGGCTTCGGCTTTATTCACCAGGAAGAAGCCTACGATCTGCAAAGCATCTTCCGTGCCCTGCGCACTTGCCCTCCTTTTCCGGATAGCGCCCGCATCATTCAGCGCTTCTTGGTGGATAGTCCCGTGGCAAAAGTATTGTACCTGTAGCAAGCCGTAGAGTAGCATTCCCCCTCGATGGCGGCTAGGCATTTGCCCGTTCATACCGTACCGAAATAAGCCTGTCATTTCGGTTATTTTCTTTAAAATGGCACAAAATGTCCATCCATACTGACATGTATAGACTCGTTGCTCTCGCTCAGGCGGGCATAAATGCAGGGGCAAGGGTTGCTTTGTAGCGCAAGACAAGTCAACTCGGGAGAGTTGCTAAATGCTGGTTGGGAGACCAATAGCGTGCTAGCTTACGCTGTTTTGGGAGCCAATAAGCCTACTTTCTTGAGGTAATTCAAGGGTAAAAGAGATTGAAGCTCAATAAGAGCTCCTTTTGTTAATGCAAAGACAAGGTGTCTTTCTATGTTTATAAACTTTCCGTGTATTTTTTTAATAAAAGCTTTATTTATTAGTTTTTTAGCCTAGTGCACGGAAATGCCTAGTAGTGTGAGGCTAGGGGCCTCAGTAAACAGCAGGGCTAACCACATATTTTTTGCCACAAATGTAAATTTTCCTTATATTTGCCACAGAATACGTGCTTAGTAGAGCTTTTTAAGCATAAGCACTTTACTAGAACAAGAAAGGAATAAGTCTGCCGTTTGCTACTGTGTGGGAAGCCATTTGCTGAAAAGTCAATTTATTGCCCACCAATACTGCAACCTAATCCTGCAACTTTTTCCCTGCGTCGATGCTCATTCTATTAATATTGAACTCAAACCGAATCTATGAAAAATCGTGTTGCTATCCTGTTTTTTGCCCTCCTCGTCATGAGCGAGTTGCGTGCGCAGCAGCTGTTTGTCCTATTCGATCCAGCTTGTATGCTTCGTGTACAATACGAGCAGGCTATTGCCCGCCAGCCTCGGATGGATTATTTCGCCTACCAGATTCCTTTAGGGGGTGGGCAAACGCTCCTACTTGAAACAGGTGTAGAGGGCAACGTGAAGCAAAACTATTTGCCACCGGATTACTTGCGTTGTAACGACCCTAGACTAACGGCTGCTTTGGCTGAATCGGTGAATAGTAATACGGCTAAGGTCTTTATTCTATTACCAGTTGACAACGATTATCTCATCCAGCCGGTGGCAATGGCTGCGGTCTTGGCGGTACAGAACAATCTGATGACTTACGTCTCTCCTCTGGCTAGTTTTCAGTTTGATACACGCAATGTAATTATTGGAGAAAACTTATCCTACAACAACCCCAACGCAAAGGTCTTTTTTGAGGGCAGGGAAGCCATGAGTTGTACAGGGAGTTACTTAGTTCGCCAATTGATGCCCCGCAATGCTTATCCGGTAATTGATTACAAAATGAATCCCTTACTAGGGGTGCTAGAGCGCCGCTTGGGCAGCGATGGGCAAACAACCGTAGGAGGTGTCACGATGCTGCGTAGCATTAATGGCCAGCCCTTAGACGATTTTATAAGGGCTTACTGTGCTAGTACAGCACCCTCGCTTGCTGCTACTGCTCCCACAGCCACCGCACCTACAACGGATTATGCCGCTGTGCCAGCTACTTATGGTACTACCTCGGTGTCCCCACCGGCGGCCTACGCCCCGCAGCCTCCTACCTCCCTACAAGCATTAGAAGCTTGGGAGGCAGCTGAAGCAGTTAGAGCGGTAAGCCCAGCCACCTCTACTAATCCTGCTTCGGCTAATCCTGCCCCTGCTACCACGACTACTGCTGCTACCGCTAAATCACATGTGGTGGCCAAAGGGGAAACGCTGTATGGCTTATCTCGCCGCTACCAAATCTCGGTAGGCCAGCTACAGCAATGGAACAATTTGCAAGGCAATACAATTCATGTAGGACAAAATCTAGTCGTGAGCCAGCCCGCTTACGCGGCGGCTAATGCTACTACTCCTACCGCTCCGCCTTTAATGGAAAATAGAGGAGCTGTAGCAACGAGCAACCCTGGTGCCCCACAACAGGTTCCCTATGGGAATGCCCCGACTGCGCCCGCAGACGTCAATACCGTAGTAGATCAAGGTCATATCGTGCAGCCTGGTGAAACGGTGGCTAGCATAGCTTTGCGCTATGGCTATACGGAAGCTAAATATCGCGAGTTTAATGGACTTGGGGCAAATGAGTTCATTCGTATCGGCCAACGATTGAAAACCAAAGACTGTAATTGCCCTGCGGCTCCTGTCAACACAACTGCACCCGGCACGTATGGTAGTGATGCGGCAACGCCCTCTGCTTACGTAACGCCCTCTGCCTACGTAGCACCTGCTACTTACTCTGCGGCACCCACTTATGTAGCACCGAATACTATAGGCACGCCGGTTGGCCCTACCATGAATACTACCTATACGCCGGCTAATCCGCAGCAGTATGGTGGTGCACCTGCTAGTCCGCAGCCTTACGGCACTAGCTATGGTCGCTTACCTGCGCCAACTACAACCAATGTGAACATCAATAACGATCCGAGTTTCGGCCAAAAAGGCGTGATTGTGCCGCAAAATTACCTGGCTCCAACGGCTAATCAGTCGATGAATAGTTTAGAATCGACCACTCGCATCGGCGGCACACAGTTAGGTTCGCCTAGTACTTATTATGGTCAGCCCGTAACGAATGCGGCACCTGCTATTACTAGAGCCGTTCACGTGGTGCAAGAAGGAGAAAGCCTTTACAATATTGCGAATCGCTATGGGCTCACGGTTGAGCAGTTACGTGGTCTCAATGGCCTAGGAACAACCGATGTAATCATCCCCTTCCAGCGGCTTTATATCAACTAAACGACTTAGTTGTGCCTTGTTGTTGTGCCTTTGTTTGATCTTTTGTTTGATCTTTTGTTTGATCTTTTGTGCTTGCAAATATTAGTATGAAGAATTGGATATTTTTAAAAGAGGCCTTGCGCTCTTTTAAGTCCACCGGAGCGGTTGCTAGTTCGTCTCCGGCGCTGGTCAGTCGTTTAGTAGAGACTATCCCCCCGAAGCAAAATTTCCGGGTGATAGAGCTAGGGCCTGGTGCCGGTTGTGTAACCCAAGCACTGCTTGATCGCCTAGGTAGCCAAGCTAGCTTGACGGCCTTCGAGATTAATCCGGTTTTTATAGAGAAAATACAGCAAATCAATGATCCTCGTCTTCGGGTATTGCCGCTAGGAGCCGAGGAGATGGGGCAGTTTTTTGCACCTAATAGCGTGGACTTTATCGTGAGCAGCCTACCGCTTTCGATGATTCCTAAAGAGGTAAAAGCCGCAATTCTGACGCAGGCGCAGCAGGTTTTGCTTCCGCAAGGGCAATTTATTCAATATCAGTACGCCTTGCAAGACTACCGCTTGCTGAGGCATTACTTTGACCAAATTCGCGTAGGCTTTACCTTGGCGAATTTACCGCCAGCTTTCGTTTATACTTGTTCGTTAGGCTTAGGTTATTGATTCCATTTGCACTTGCGCTATAAGGTGGCCCTTGCCCCTGCAAGCGAAGCGATTGCAACAAAAAACACTGCTCTTTTTTTGTAGAATACGGGGAAAGATGCCAAGCCAACGACGGTGATTCATTTCAGGGAGGCTACCCACTTTTTTAATTTTAATTAGTTATCATTCATGACGGCAGAACAGTTTAAAGATTTACAACACCGGCTACGGCTACTAAACCAATATCTTTGACGTCGATACCCGACTCCATCAGATAGAAGATTTAGAGCAGCAATCCCTAGACCCGAGTTTTTGGAACGATCCGAAACAAGCGGAGAAACTCCTCAAGGAGCTGAAACTCCACAAAAGCTGGGTAGCGAATTACCAGCAATTAGCCGAGCAAGTAGATGAGCTTGAAATCTTGACCGATTTCCTGAAGGAAGGCGAAGGCACAGAGGCGGAGCTTCACACTCGCTACGAACAAGTGCTGGAGGCATTGGAGGAGGTAGAGTTCCGTTCCACACTCAATAGGCCGGAGGATGAATTAGGCGCTATCATTGAAATTAATGCAGGCGCTGGTGGCACCGAATCGAACGATTGGGCGGAGATGCTGCTGCGGATGTATCGAATGTGGACGGAGAAGGAACCCGGCTTTAAGATGAGCCTCGCTAGCGAAAATAGGGGGGAGGTCGCTGGGATCAAATCGGCCGTTGTAGAGGTAAAAGGGGAGTATGCTTATGGCCTACTCAAGGGGGAAAACGGTGTGCATCGTTTGGTGCGCATTAGCCCCTTTAATGCCCAAGGGAAGCGGCAGACGAGCTTCGCTTCGGTTTTTATTCACCCTTTGGTGGATGATAGTATTGAGGTGGAAGTGAACCCAGCCGATTTGGAGTGGGATACTTTCCGTTCTTCGGGTGCGGGCGGGCAGCACGTCAACAAAACAGAATCGGCCGTTCGAGTACGGCACTTACCTTCCGGCTTAGTGGTGGAATGCCAAGAAGAACGCAGCCAGCACCAGAACCGCGAACGTGCCATGACGATGTTGAAAAGCCGGCTCTATGAGCTGGAATTGAAAAAACAACAAGCTGAAAGAACGGAAATCGAAGCAGGCAAAACCAATATTGAATGGGGGAGCCAAATTAGGAGTTATGTGCTAGACGATCGGCGTGTGAAAGACCACAGAACCGGCTACCAAACCAGCCAAACAGATGCCGTCTTAGATGGTGATTTGAAAGATTTTCTGAAAGCTTATTTGATGTGGGATGGGGTGCCTAAGTAAGCAATAGGGCATTTTATTCATAATCAATACATTAAGATGGACAAAGAGAAAAAAGTGAAAAAAAAGTAGAAAAAGTTTCCTCATATCATAAGCGGACATTACCTTTGCATCGCTTTACTAATAAGGGGTAATGATTTCTTAACATTAGTAGGGAACTTTAGTGGTTGTAAGCACTATTGAAGTGCTAAAATCGGCTACTGGCAAATTAAGGCCTACGGAGATGTGGGTGAGTGGCTGAAACCACCGGTTTGCTAAACCGACGTACTGTA
>DAINNZ010000076.1:0-17677 GCA_036735605.1 Lewinella sp.
GACTATAAGAAAACTTTATTCCAGCATACAGAATTTCACAAAGCCCCACCTGGTTGTACCTTTTCAGATGTCCATCTGCCAAGTGCAACAGCTTTTATAAAGGCTAGACAGTCTACGAATATAAATGTAAAAAAGATTGCTTTCCACGAGGAAGCCTTAGCTAGGTATGAGCACTTTCATTTAGGTACTCTTATGTTGTGGATAGCGAAAGAAGCTTTTGTAGAAAAATTGAGAGCAGCAGGTATTACAGGCCTAGCGGTGTATCGCCTTACTCCAGAAACGGTGGTAGAAATCAACCATAGCGAGCAGTGGGAGCGTGTGATGTAGTGCGCTAGCACCCTCACTCCTCCTCCTTTTTTCCAAACAGGATTTTGCTCCAGAGGGCTTTGCTTACTATCTACAACCTTAGCGGCCAGCGGCCACTCAGTGTCGCGATACAGGCGGAGCAACAGAAAGTGGATGTCTTTACATTGGCTGGCAGTCAAGTTTATATAGCTTCCCTCCACAGTGCTCAACTTCAACAACAGCCCTTCGCGATGAAATTTTTCAAACCTCAACTTAAAAACTTGCCGCCTACTAAAAGCTAATTTCCGTCAAAGCAATCCGGTGGCTGAGGCGTTTTTTGCCTCTGATATCCCAGATGGCGGCTTCTATTTGTAATGGCTGCTCGTTCCAGAAGATTTGCAATAGGCCAAAGTGGTTATCCATCACAGGGCCATCTATACGGTTCTCGTTGGGGGTTGCGAAATACCATGTGGAGGATAGGCCGCTGGCTGTTATATCATAGATAGGGTACAGATCGGGGCTTTCTAGCTTAGAAATTTCAGCATAGTGTACATCTCCGGAGAGGAAGAAAACGCCGTTGGCTTTCGTTTTGCGGATTAGATCAAGCAGGCGTTTTTGCTCGTGCGGAAAATTGGCCCAAGCTTCGTAACCATTGTAGCTAATACCGAACTGGGTGCTGCTGGCGATGAGGCGTAGATCAGCTGGCTCTAGCAGCGTTTTCTCGAGCCAAGCCCATTGCTCTGCGCCTAGCAGCGTACTATCGGGGCTTTGGTTAGGGATATAATCGAGCGGGTAAAAGAACTGCCGCTGCTCATCCAAAGAGCCATCGTAGGGTAGTAGGTCATCGCGAAAGCTACGGGTATCGAGTAGGATAATTTGGAGTTTTTTACCCGCTTTTTGGATAGTTTCAAGGGTGTAGATGCCCGGTCGCTGGCGGCGAGGGGAGTCTGTGGCTTCGCCGAAAAAATCCAGGAAAAGCTCCTTGGATTGTTCCTTAAAGGCATAGTGCCGGCCACTGTCGTTCCAGCCATAATCGTGGTCGTCCCAAGTAGCTAGTAGGGGAACATTTTTCTTCAATCGCTGAAAGCTAGGCTTTTCGGCAAGTGCTTGGTATTTATCCGCTAGCACCTGCATGTCTTCGGTGTCGCCATAGATGTTGTCGCCAAGGAAGATGAATAGGTCTGGTTTCTGCTTCACTATGCTATCCAAGATCGGCAGCGGATGAGTCTGGTGGCCGCAAGACCCAAAGGCAATGGTAGTAACAGCCGCCCCTTTAGGTGCTTCTATACTAGGCGCTCCGCAACCATAGGCTAAAAGAAGTAATAAGAATACGGTATAGTAACGCATAGCATGAATGGCTTGTCTGAGGACAAAAGTAGGCTTTTAAAAGGGCTTTACAGCGGGCTGAGAAATCTTTTTAGCGTTGTTCACTAAAAAATAATACTAGCTCTTATGGAAAAAACCAGCTAATAGCTAGGCTAAGTGCTCCCACTTGCACTACCTTTGCGCATGGAAAAAGAAAAAAATCACCCCACTATCTTTGCCCAAGAGGGCCTTACCTTCGATGATGTACTACTGTTGCCTGCTTACAGCGAAGTGCTGCCCCGCGAAGTAGATTTGTCTTCACAACTAACGATCGGCCTACGTTTAAATACCCCAATTGTTTCTGCGGCTATGGATACGGTTACAGATCATCGCTTGGCCATTGCGATTGCACGGCAAGGTGGTATCGGGATGATTCACAAAAATATGCCTATCCCGCAGCAAGCCGAAGAGGTGAGGCGCGTGAAGCGTTCTGAATCGGGGATGATCGTGGATCCTGTAACCTTACCCCCTGATGCTACGGTAAAAGACGCCAAAGCGCTCATGGCGCAGCATAAAATAGGCGGTATTCCTGTAATAGATGCACAAGGCGTGCTAGTGGGGATATTAACGAATCGGGATCTTCGCTTCGAGGTGGCAAGTGATCGCCCCCTGTATGAATTAATGACCACGGAAAAGTTGGTAACGGCTTCCGTCGGCACCACCCTAGAGCAGGCAAGAGACATTCTACAGATCAACAAAATAGAAAAGCTTCCCATCGTGGAGGCGGGTAATAAACTCGTAGGCCTGATTACCTATAAAGATATTATGCGGGTAAAAGACTACCCGAATGCCTGCAAAGATAGCATGGGCCGCTTAGTCGTAGGCGGTGCAATCGGCGTCACGGGCGATATGCTAGAAAGAGTACAAGCCCTCGTGAATGTGAATGTGGATGTGATTACCGTTGATACGGCTCACGGCCACTCCAAAGGGGTGCTTGATGCGATCCGTTTCATCAAAGGAGAATTTCCAACTCTCCAAGTCATTGGTGGCAACGTAGCCACCGGAGCAGGTGCTAAAGCACTAGCCGATGCAGGTGCCGACGGCGTGAAGGTGGGTGTAGGCCCCGGTTCTATCTGCACTACGCGTATCGTGGCGGGCGTTGGGGTGCCACAGCTATCGGCTATTTACAATGCGGCCCAAGCCCTCAAAGGTAGTGGGGTGCCCATCATCGGGGATGGGGGTATCCGATATTCTGGTGATATTGTGAAAGCCCTCGCTGCCGGTGCCAGCACCATTATGGCCGGTAGCCTGTTTGCAGGGGTAGAAGAAAGCCCAGGGGAAACTATTATCTTCGATGGCAGAAAGTTCAAGGTCTATCGCGGCATGGGCTCCCTAGGTGCTATGTCGAAAGGCTCTAAAGACCGCTATTTCCAAGATGTAGAAGACGACATCAAAAAACTGGTGCCCGAGGGTATCGAAGGCCGCGTCCCTTTTAAAGGTAGCTTGGCAGAGGTGGTTACGCAATACCTCGGTGGCCTCCGAGCTGGTATGGGCTACTGCGGTGCAGCTACTGTGGATGAGCTACAAAGCGCGCAGTTTGTTCGCATCAGCGGTGCCGGCATGGCAGAAAGCCATCCACACAACATTACCATCACGAAAGAAGCACCGAACTATTCACGCCGCTAAGGGAACGTAAGAGCACACTAGCAGAAAGACGCTAGCTGTCACTACTGCGTCAATTTCAAGCAAAAGGAGCTAGTAAAATACAAACATTCTTATTTAGACTAGCCTTAAATAAGGTATTTATACTACCTTTGCTTTTGGAATACAGAAGGAGTTGTTTTTCTCGATCATTGCCTCACATCATTTGCTTATGCCCACTACCATCCCTGCCATCGCTACCAGCCTCTTACCCGGGCAATCGGGTATCATAGAGCGGTTCATTAACGAGGAAATGAGCGGTAAACTACTAGACATTGGCGTCAAGCCAGGTGCTCGCTTAGAGCTAGTTCGCCGTTCGCCCTTTGGCGGCTCTTGGTATGTAAAAGTAGATCGGCAGCGCCTAGCACTGCGCAAGCACGAATTAGCATGCATCGTACTCCAATGAGGCCTCTTACCATCGGTTTGGTAGGTAACCCAAATAGTGGAAAATCATCCGTTTTTAATTTCCTAACCGGCCTTCACCAAAAGGTAGGTAACTTTCCGGGTGTTACGGTGGACAAAACCTCCGGCATGCTTCGGATGCCAGGTGTTCAGCCCGTAGAGTTAATTGATTTCCCGGGCGCCTACAGTTGCTACCCTACTTCGCTGGATGAAAGAGTAATGGTACATGCCCTCATCAAGGGGCAAATCGATGAGCTACCTAACGCCTTGCTCTACGTAGCCGACGCTACTAAGCTCGATAAGCATCTACTCCTACTCACCCAGCTCCGAGACTTAGACCTGCCGCTCATTCTGATCCTCAACATGGCCGATCTGCTGGAAAAAGACCAGCTAAAAATTGATTTGAAGCAACTGGGGCAGCGGTTAGGCGTTCCGACCGTACTCTTAAGTAGCCGTAGTGGGCAAGGGGTAGAGGAACTTCACGCAGCCATCAAGGCTATGATCGAAAATCCGCAGCAATTCCGGCCGAAAAAGCCTTTTTACCAACTCACGACATTGGAAAAAGACGTAATCGGTGATCTACGACAATTGTTGCCCGCCCGGAACGACTACCACGCCCTTTTGATGGTTCATCACGCCCAATGGCTCGATTTTTTCGATATCACCCAGCGGCACGAAATCCAAAAGATAAAAGTAGAACGAGGCTTCCACAGCCTGAGGCACCAGGTGAATGAAACCATGTCGAGATACGATGCTTTAGAACCCGTGGTCTTCGATACCGTAAAGCGAAGTGGCGAACGCGCCTCCCTCACCGACCGCTTGGATGCCGTTTTGACCCATGCTATTGCAGGGCCTTTCATTTTTGCGCTCATCATGCTACTGCTCTTCCAAGCCCTCTACGCTTGGGCAGCATTGCCAATGGACGGGATCGAGTGGTTCTTCGGCACCCTAGGCGGTGCCGTCAGAACTTGGCTAGGTGCTGGTTGGTTAACCGACCTCATTACGGATGGCATCCTAGCCGGCTTGGGCGGTATCTTGGTTTTTACCCCGCAAATTGCGGTTCTTTTTTTCCTAGTGTCCTTGCTGGAAGAAGTCGGCTACCTCTCGCGGGCGGCCTATATGTTCGATCATTTGATGCAGCGCTTTGGGTTAAATGGCCGCTCGGTAGTAGCCCTGATTAGTGGCCATGCCTGCGCTATCCCAGCCATTATGAGCACCCGAACCATCGCCAACTGGAAAGAAAGACTGCTCACTATTCTAGTAACGCCCTTCACCGGTTGTTCAGCTCGGCTACCCGTATATACCATCCTCATCGGTTTTGCGGTGCCCACCTCCACACTGCTCGGTGGTTGGCTCAGCTTACAAGGACTAGCTTTTGCCAGTTTGTACCTCTTGGGTATTGCCGCAGCTATGCTGAGTGCTTTGCTCTTTAAAATCATCCTCAAAACGCCCGAGCGCAGCTTCCTGATGCTGGAACTACCCGCCTACCGCCCACCGCTCTGGCGTAATGTATGGAAAACGGTATATCATAAGACAAAATCCTTTGTGCTCGAAGCCGGCAAGGTGATTTTACTCATCAGCATCCTCCTATGGGGTTTGGCTAGCTTCGGACCAGGTAATAAGATGGCCGAAGCCGAGGCCACGGCCACCCTCCACGCTCAAAGCCAAGCATTAGACGAAGATGCCGCCGCCAACCTGATTGCCTCCGAACAACTAGAAGCCAGCTACGCCGGCCACCTAGGTAAGTGGATTGAACCCGCCATCGAACCCTTAGGCTACGACTGGAAAATCGGTATCGCCCTCATTACCAGCTTCGCCGCCAGAGAAGTCTTTATCGGAACCATGGCCACGATCTATAGCGTTGGGAGTGACGACGACGAGTTCTACATCCGCAACCGCTTAGCACAGGAAATGAACCCGAAAACAGGAAAACCCGTTTATAATCAGGCTACTGCTTGGAGCTTACTAATCTTTTACGTTTTCGCCATGATGTGTATGTCAACCTTAGCTGTTACGAAAAGAGAAACGAAAAGCTGGAAGTGGCCCGCCATCCAATTCTTTTTCATGACGGGTATTGCCTACCTAGCAGCCATGTTCACTTACCAGCTACTTAGCTAAAACAACCTCCACCTTCTTGCCAATATTTGGCCATCAATGAGGAGGTTTTTTAATTTGCTGGCACTAAGTGCAGGGGCAAGGGCAGCCTTGTAGCGCAAGACCTGCCTTCCGAATAGGCACTAGGGAAGCTAAGTGATCCGGGTTGAATAGCGTTGTTCCATGGGGCATGAACAAGCGAGAGCGTGCCGAACAACTCTAATCCTCCACAAAGCAAAAACTGAGTGTAAGGCCTATTTCGCCCAAGTCAAAACATTGCCTTCGGCCAAGTATCAAAAAAATAAAACCTCCATATTATGGCTATCGACACTGGAGACCTGCGGGTCGATTATCAACTTAACGAATTGCTGGAAGACCAAGTGGCCGCTCATCCCATCCAACAGTTCGAAGATTGGTTCAAAGCTGCTTGTGCCTCCACAACTCCTGAGCCGAACGCGATGGTTATCGCCACCGTAGATGCCTTGGGCAACCCTAGTGCTAGGGTGGTGCTACTTAAGGAAGTGAATGAACAAGGCTTTGTCTTTTTTACGAATTATGAAAGCCGCAAAGGCCGCGAACTATCCGCACATCCCAAAGCAGCACTCGTCTTCAACTGGCTTGAGCTACAGCGTCAGGTGAGGGTAGAAGGTAAGGTCGAAAAACTATCGGAAGCCGAATCAACGGCCTATTTTCAAAGCCGGCCCAAAGCCAGCCAGATCGGCGCTTGGGCTAGTCCGCAAAGCCAAGTAATACCCGATCGGGTCATCTTAGAAACCCAAAAAACCGCCTTAGAAGCCACCTACGCCAACCAAGACAGCCTGCCCAAACCACCTAATTGGGGAGGCTACATCGTGCTACCGCAACGCGTCGAGTTTTGGCAAGGTCGTAGCAGCCGCCTCCACGACCGCTTAGTCTATGAACGGAACAAAGAACAGCAGTGGCAGCTACTGCGCTTGGCACCTTAGGCAAATAGAATAGGGTGCTGATTGGCGACCCTCCAATGTTGGACTGGACGATGTGGTTCTTGGAAACACTGCGTGGGGTGCAAAAACGGTGAAATCCAGAGCAGCTGCGAAACAGGTAAAAGTTCGTTTGATATCCGGTAGAAACTCACCTGTTTATTCTTTTGGTGAACGTATTGACACCGATGCAGACCCAAATGTGGTTGGCCAACATGTATTAGATATTTGGAATGAAAGCGTTTCAGCAGTCAGAGAAAAATTTAAACATCTTCGTACTATTGTTTTAATTAAGTCAAGCGATCTGACAGAAGTAGTCGTTTTTGAGTTTGACACTATCCGCTATGATTCCGAACTATTTGAGTGGAAGTGGAACACCAATAGTAATCTAGTAGGATTCGACAAGAAAACAGGCGAGCACCAATTTACTTGGCAACCCCACGGTTCACAATTCACTATTATAGAGAACGTTCCTCAAAAACGGTTAATTATCCGCATTAAACAGCCAGACCAGCTCGATAAAGAACTAGTATTAAAAACATTAGGTTTCGACGATTCTTGGGTGACTGTTGTCACAAGTTAAAAAGAGCTAAAAATGTAGCCATACGCCCAAAACCTACACCTCATACAATATCCCATCCTTAGGATACTCGCGGCGTAGCGTGTAGCGGATCACGTCGAAGGCGGTGATGACGCCTTTGAGTTCATTGTCTAAGTTGACCACGGGAAAGGTTTTGAAGCGCTTATCCATGAACAATTCAGCGGCTGTGCCCACCTTGTCCTTTGGTGCTAGCTTCACCACTTTACGAGTCATAATGTCTGCGACCAACATAGTAGGGCTACCGCCCTCGCGGCTATGGCGCCAAAGGTCGTAGGAGGTAACTAAGCCTACTAAGTGCTTGTTTTCATCCACCACGGGTAGCTGTTGTAGTCGCTCGCGGATCATCAATTGGGCTACGTCCTCCACGCTCATATCGGGCCGAGCCGTTGTAGGGTCTAGCGTCATAATCGTGCGTATTTCATCGTTCATCATAATCGAGTAGTTTAAAAGCGTTTAAAGTAGATCGTTTACTAGCTCCTTCGAAGTGCGCCTAGGCGGTGTGCGAAGACAGGCAACCCCGATTAATAAGGTGTCTGCGCAGACTAGCAGCCTATCCGGCCGGGGTGGTTTAGCAACACTTGCGCTTTATAGTGGCACTTGCCCCTGCACAAGGTGCCCGCTTCAGACAGCGCGAGCGAAGCGACAGCAATAGGCCTGTAGAAGACACCGCCTAGGTTTTCATAGGGTAGTGGCCAAAATTAGCCGGTTCATAAAGTCGCTTGGATTACGGTTGCTAACAAACTGCACTAAAGAAAAGGCTATTTGGTGAACTTACCAAATTTTAGTGTTTTTTTTTAAAAGTAGGCGGCCTATTGGAAGTGAGTAAGTCAATTTGCGCTACATTTGCCCTATGTCTATACCTGAACGTATTGCGGCTATTCGAAGCCGAATGGAAATTTATGGCATTGATGCCTATTTGGTAGGGAGTAGCGATCCGCACCAAAGTGAGTATGTGGCCGAGCATTGGCAAGCCCGACAGTGGTTGAGTGGTTTTGACGGTTCGGCGGGTGTGCTGCTGATTAGTCGTTCGGCCGCTATGCTGTGGACGGATAGCCGTTATTTCTTACAAGCCGCTACACAACTAGCCGGCAGTGGTATCCAATTGATGAAGCTACAAGTGCCGCATACCCCGGAATACCTCGACTGGCTAGCGGACAATCTCCACGAAGGGCAAACGCTAGGCTTTGACGGCCAGGTCGTATCCTTAGCTACCGCTAGTAAGATAGAAGAACACTTGGCCGCCCAAGGCGTTTTGCTGGAAATGAGCTACGACTTAGTAGGAGAGGTTTGGACGGAGCGACCCGCGCTGCCCCAAACCCCTGTTTATGCGCATCCCACAGCTTTTGTGGGCCAAAGTCGTGCCGAAAAACGGAGCGAGATGCTGGGCTTTTTACGGCGCAAGGGCCTCGACTACTACTTGGTTACAGCTTTAGACGAGATAGCTTGGCTGCTCAATATCCGTGCCTCCGATGTGGCTTATAACCCACTCTGTGTGGCTTATTTACTAGTAAAAAATGAGGGTGCCCCGATTTTATTCGCTGGCCCGGCACGTATAGCTACCGACCTTACAGCAGCGCTGAAAGCCGAAGGCATTGCACTAGCCGACTATGCGGATATTTTCACGGAACTTTACCGCATTGGTGAAGCCGAGGAAGTGGTGGGCTTAGATCCGAACACGACTGCCGTATCTATTTATCTAGCTGCGGGCGAAGAACAAGTGGAGCCACTCGAAAGCCCTATTCCTGCTTGGAAAGCCCGTAAAAACAGCTTAGAAGTGAACCACATTCGCTGCGCGATGGCTAAAGACGGCGTAGCGCTACTCCGCCTCAAGCGCTGGTTAGATGCAGTTGGCATTCCGCAAGGCGCTAGCGAGCACGAAATAGCCGAGCGACTAGCGTATTTCCGTAGCTTAGGTGCGCACTACAAAGGCGAAAGCTTCCCTGCCATCGTAGGCTATGAGGGCAATGGTGCCATCGTGCATTATCACCCACAGCCAGAATCGGCTGCTCGGGTAGCTTCTAGGGGCTTGCTACTGTTGGATAGCGGCGGGCAGTACTTGGACGGCACTACCGATATTACCCGCACCTTCACACTAGGCAGCCCCACGGCGGAGCAAAAGCTGCACTTTACGCTTGTTCTACAAGGCCATATTGATCTAGCGATGGCGCGCTTCCCCAAGGGCAGCACAGGGGTACAGTTAGACATACTAGCTCGTGGGCCTCTCTGGCAGCACTGCCTCAATTATGGGCACGGCACGGGGCATGGCGTAGGCTACTTCCTGAATGTTCACGAAGGACCTGTAAGCATCAGCCCCAACGCTAGAGCTACGAATACAACTTTGCCCTTGGAAGCAGGGATGCTCCTTAGCAATGAGCCCGCTTTTTATCAGGAAGGAGCCTATGGTATTCGCACAGAAAACCTCGTTTTGGTAGTAGAAGAACAGGCCGGTTGGCTTAGCTTTGAAACCCTCACCGTCTTTCCCATTGAACAAGCACTGATCGATGAAACCCTACTGACCACCGCCCAACGGCAGTGGCTCAATCAGTACCACGCTCAAGTACAAGCGACCTTAGCACCACTGCTAGAAGACGAAGCAGAATTGGCTTGGCTGGAAGCTGCCTGCCAGCCGCTCCATGCTTAGAACGAAGGCGCTGGGTGAAGCCAAATTCCGAACTAGCGTAAATACTTCGCTTGGCAGGCTCTATTGCCGACTTGCCTTTTGGATAGCGGGCCAGCCAGTTAAGTCCACATTCAGATCAGCTAGTTGTTCTAGGCGGAACAGTCCGCTTAAGTAGATAGTGATAAGTGAATCCGCTTCGCCATACAAGAAGGCCACTAAGTCGGTGATACCTGCATTGTTTTCTTTGGCTAGGAAATAAACCTGTTCTTTACTGGAACGGAAACTAGTGAGCATTTCGTAGCCCTCCTTTTCCAATTGAGCGGAGAGACGCAGCGGACTAGCGGCAGTGCCAGGTAGGCGTAGAAAATAAAGTTTACGGATATGCCCCTTCTGTGCATCGCCCTTGCTGTCGTTGTCAGTGGAGGTAAAAAGACTTTGTAGCCAGGCACCTCCTAGAGAAAATTCATCTCGCGCTACTTCTTCAAAAGGCAAGGCCGCTAGATCGAGAATGGCCTTTGGTTGGGCGAAAAGGCTGCTGCTTAGCAGCAGTAGCGATAGGGAGAAAAGGTAGTGTCGCATACGATCTTAGTTTTTAGTTTTCATTTCATCTGCTAGGCGAGTGATCGTCTCTAGGTTGATGCGCCCTACGAAGCTGACGAGCGTAAAGGAAGTTGGCCCGCCAGAAAGGAGAAGGAATTCTCGAATTACCCCTTCTACATCTTCATAGATAAAGAATTGCAAATCGCTGCTATTTCCTTGGCGCACGGTCATGAGCAACTCATAGGTTTGCGTATCTATTTTGCGTTTCGCTTCTGCATAAAAAGCGGCTGGGTTGGTGCTAGTAGAAAGGATGCGAAGCCCGCGCAGATCTTTGGCCACTTCTTTGAGTAGGCGGGCTTCCTGCTCGTTGGTTTCGATATCGCCTAGTTGTATTCGATCAATGAGCTGAAATACTTTCGGACTAATATATACTACCGAAAAGCGATCGTCGTCGAGATATTGCTGAAAGTAGCGATCAATGGCATTGGTAGCCTGGCTATTCAGTACTGAAAGATGCAATAAAAACAGGCAGCCCAACAATAGCTCATACCTGCCTGAGCGGAGAAGGAAAGTAGTGGAAGAAAAAAAGATTTGCATTAGTAGTTATTTTGAAGGTTAGTGATGCTATGGTGCTTTGTAGGTGCTAGGGTTGAAGTGGCCTCCGTAGATTGCTACTTTCCAAGGCGGCTAAGGCGGCTTCTTGTCCCGTTTTCCAGCCTATTGCTACGGCGTGAAGGCTTTCGGACAATATGGCGGCTGCCAGCGCAGGGTCATCTACTTCGTAGCGCGACCAATCGGCATTTTCCGCGAGCGGGAAAGCAGCTTCGAGAGGCGGTTCTCCAGCCATCGTTCCTTGCCTGGCCCAGCCCCAAAATCCTAGCAACACTAGCCAGCTTGCCGCCGCAGCCACTAGCGCATAGAGGTGGCGGTTTCGCTGCCGCTTCGCCAATGCGCGTGTTATAGTTGCGGCCTTGGCAGCGGGCAATTGCATCTGTGCGGCAGCTTCAAAGTAGCTAGCTAAATCGGCCTCGGGGTAGGTAGCTTGGCGCTGCCAGTAGGCACGCAAAGCAGCTTCTTCTTCGAGGCTACTCTCGCCTTTGTAGTAGCGGGCTTCTAACGCTTTCCAATCTTGCGTTTCCATAGGTTCAAGTTTTTTCAGTTTGCAGGAGCTGCCGAAGTTGCAGGCGCGCTCGGTGTAGGTCGGTACGTACTTGATCAAGGCTAATGCCCAGTATAGTTGCAATTTCTTGGTAGCTCAGTCCTTCGATTTCGCGCAGTTCCACGACCTGCCGCCGTTGTAAGGGCAAGCTTTGTAGGGCAGCCACGATACGTTGTTTACGATCGTTGTGTTCCAACTGTTGTTGAGGGTTGGGTGTTGGGTCGTACAATTGATGGGCGGTTGCTAGATCGCTGTAAGTTACTCGCTGCCGGTTTCGAAGCAAGTCGATACAGCGGTTGTTAA
The DNA here is from genome assembly GCA_036735605.1 of Lewinella sp. Classification (GTDB taxonomy): domain Bacteria; phylum Bacteroidota; class Bacteroidia; order Chitinophagales; family Saprospiraceae; genus Neolewinella. The sequence goes on from DAINNZ010000076.1 coordinate 11,970, forward strand.
GAATCCGAATACACCAAGCGGCAGGTTGTTGAATATGTGGGAGTTCGCTACGTTTTTCCCAAATCTTCAATAAGCTATCCTGCACCATATCCTCAGCCGCAGCCGACTCCCCGAGCAAGCGAAAGGCCACCCGGTAGAGGCGGTCGCGCAATGGCCAAACTTGTTCAAAAAATCGTTGACTACTCATAAGCTGCCTTACTTCCCCCTATGGACGGGGCTACGGCTGTTTTTGTTACAGCCTTGGCTATTTTTCTTTTCGAAGGCTGAAATGGCTTTCTTTTACAAGGCTCAATTCTAGGGTAGGCTTAAGAAGCGTTGGTTTGCTGCTTTTTTAGTTCCTTTTTTCGTCATTGTGATGTGTATCACGATGGGTTTGCTGTTTTAAGTGGCACCTTTGTGCTGTATTTTGAATTAGTTGAAAACAAAGTAACATGACGATTATAGAATTTATTTCGCAGCCCTGGCATTGGGCTGTAAGTGGAGCAGCTATTGCGGCTTCGATGTTTGCACTTTTATATGCAGGCAAGGAGTTTGGCGTGTCTTCTAACTTACGCACCATGTGTACGATTGCTGGAGCGGGGAAGGTGAACGACTTTTTCAAGTTTGATTGGAAAAGCCAACAATGGAACTTGCTGTTCGTAGGTGGAGCTGTAATTGGCGGCTTCCTTGCTTCTCATTTTTTAGCTAGTCCTGAACCAGTAGCCATTGCTGAGAGCACTCAGGCTTATTTATCTACACTTGGAATTGCCTATCCGCAGACGATGGCAGAAGGTAGCGGTTATGTACCCGCTGAAGTCTTTGGTTTAGATCGCCTCTGGGAGCCGCGCAATCTGTTGATGTTAGTAGGTGGTGGCTTTTTGATTGGTTTTGGTACGCGCTATGCGGGAGGTTGCACTAGTGGCCATGCTATTAGTGGTTTATCGAACCTACAGTTACCAAGTTTAATCGCGGTGATAGGCTTCTTTATCGGTGGTTTATTGATGACTTGGGTGCTTTTACCCCTACTTTTCGGCGTGAGTAGCCCAGCTACTTGGTTTGCGAGCTTACTAGGCTAGTGGGCACCGCCTTTGGTAAAAGCCAATTGGCGAACAACGCTAATAATTAAAAACAAAACACTAGTCCACTCTAGCAGCCTCTTTGTCTTGCGCTAAAAAGGAGCACTTGCCCCTGCTTTAGCCAAAACGTAAAGTACGTTCTTCAAGCGGCGTCTGTTCGATAGCAGAAAGAGGACAATGCGGGTGGTCGGTAAAAAAATAAGCAATGAAAACTTTAAAATTTTTATTAATCGGTATCCTATTCGGTATTATCATGACCAAATCGGAGGCGGTATCGTGGTTTAGAATTCAGGAAATGTTTCGCTTCGAGAGTTTCCACATGTATGGCATCATCGGCACGGCCGTGGTGCTGGGGATGATCGGGGTAGCCTTGGCTAAACGCTTCAAGTGGAAGAGTGTAGAGGGCAAAGACTGGAGCCTGAACCCTAAGGATAGAACGGTGGCACGCTACTTATTGGGCGGCACTATTTTCGGGCTGGGTTGGGCCATGACGGGTGCTTGCCCAGGCCCCATGTTTACGCTGTTGGGCCATGGTTTTTGGACTTTAGGCATTGTGATCCTGAGTGCCACCTTCGGTACGTTTGTTTACGGAATGCTTCGGCATAAACTACCTCACTAATGCGTGCCGCCATTCTTTGGCTGTTTTTTTGGGGAATCCTTAGCCTTGCTACGGTGGCAGCGCAGGGGATAAAAGATAGTACGCTATTGGCAAAAAAGCTGCCAGCTTATCAAGTAAAGACCTCCATCGGCTTTCAACAATGGTTTACCTATAGCCAAGGAATGCGACTCTTAGATGAAGAAAGCGGCTTATATAATAAGGTGGATGACCGGCTAAATTTTCAAATACGGAGAACCCGTCTTGTTCTTTCTGGCCAGCCTTATGCTAATCTCAGTTATCACCTTACGACTTCTTTAGACCTCGTAGGAAAAGACAACCTGAGTGCCACGGAATCGGCGCCGAACAACGGTGGCTCACCGAAATTCCGCTTTTGGGATACTGTCTTACAATGGCAGCCGAGCCAAGGCGAGTCGGATGCTCTTCACCTGCTAGTAGGCTATTTTAGGCCGCCTATCAGCCGAGAAAGTGTCACCTCTGGCTTGCGCACCACTTCTTTTGAGAAGGCTTGGTCGCAATCCTACCTACGGGAGCATTTAGTAGGGCAAGGCCACGGCCGCGCCATGGGCATGATGCTAGGCGGCCAGCTAGGCCAAGAAGCGAAAAAGCTACAGTTGAGTTATGAGGTGGCGCTGCAAAATCCGGTCTTTGCTGCTTTCGCAGGCAATTCCACGGGTTTCACCACTTCCGTATTGTTCACCGGCCGAGTGGTGGCTCACATAGGAGACCCCGAACATAAACAATACACAAATGGCCATAAAATCAACTACTTCAGCCGTCGGAAGGGGCTGAGCGTGGCCGCTGCGGCCGCTCATCAAAGTGCTACCGATTTATTTAAATCGAATAGTGCTTGGGGCATCGACTGGTTGTTCAACTGGAAAAACTTCAATCTGGATGGGGAGTGGCTACAACTATCCAGACAGAGCACAGGCGGGGCTAGTTTACAATCGAGCACAAGGCATCTTCGGCTAAGTTACAATATACAGCTACCGAAAAAAATCGTGCTAGAACCTGTCTTTACCCACTGGCAGTTCAGTGGCCCTATGAGGCTAACCGAACAAATGCTAGCACATAGTATGCGCAGCGCCACCGGCAAAGATAGCGGATGGGAGATGGGAATAAATTGGTATTTTAATGCCGATTTTAAGCTATCTCTGTTCTATGTGGCTCGCGACGGAAAGGCGGGTGAAGAAGGGCCCCAAAAGGCCGTGAATAGCTACTTCCAGCAGCCAGGCTTAGGCAATATACAGCGTGGCCATTATGTCGGTCTAGGCTGGATAAGTATATTTTAATTAGCGAAGTCAAGAAAAATAATACGTATGCGTACGATCATCTATCTAGCAACCCTGCTCCTACTGCTACAAGCTTGTACGGCGGAGCCACGGCTCACGGCGCCTGCTATACCTTCTTTAAGCGGGGAGGAAGTGGCACTCCTACAACGCGGGCAACAACTCATGGAAAGTAATTGCGTAAACTGCCACCCCCAACAAGAACAGCCCGTGATGATGGGGCCAACGATGGCGCTTTTGCAAGAAAAATATCGTGAAAAATATACCGAACTAGCTGATTTTTCGCCGGCCCTGCAGCGTTTTTTGCAGCAGCCTGACCCTTCCTATGCCCTGCTCGCAGAGGCCATAACACAATATGGTTTGATGCCTAAATTAGAATACAGTGAGCAAGATATAGCAGCTGTATCAAAATACCTCTACTACGCCGATCTAACAAAAAAGAATTGGCTACAAGCCCAATTTTCTACCCAACTGGATAGCTTAGCTGCGGCTACAAGCGTGGTAGATTATGTAGCGCAAGGCCGAGATTATGCTATGCGTACTAAGAGCGTATTAGGTAGTCAGCTGCTGTCGGCTCTCGGGCAGGGAGGCCCTTTACAGGCCGTCTCCTTTTGTCAAGTACAGGCACTGCCTCTTACCGATAGCATGTCGGTGTTACAAACGGCTAGTATTCGCCGCTTGAGTGATCGGCCGCGCAACCCCGCTAACCAAGCGGATAGCGCTGCTTTAGCTGCTATAACACAAATACAGCACGACCTAGCCGCAGGCAATAAGGATGCCTATCAGCTCCGCGAGCAAGCCGACAGCATCACGGCTTACTACCCCATTCTCACCAACGAGATGTGCCTCCAATGCCACGGGCAAAAAGGGCAAACGCTACAAGCGGCCACCCATGCCGCCATCCTCGATCATTACCCCGCCGACAAAGCCATCGGCTATGCCGCTAATGAATTAAGAGGCGTTTGGGTGGTGAAGTGGGCAAAGTAAAAACCTTCGACTAGGTCCTGTAAAAGCGGTGTAATTTTGTTGCAATATGGGCATAAATGCAGGGGCAAGTCTATCTTTTTAGCGCAAGACAGACTTTTTTCTGCTCCTACCTTCGAAAAAATGCTTACTTTTATCTTCCTGATTCTGATCAGTGATCGACTGATTACGCTAGAATCGACTGCATCTTAAAAGGAAGCCATGGCAAACCGTAAACCAACAAAAAACTGGCCAAATACCACACAAAATGGCCAAACACATTTAGTAAGCGAAGGCGATATAACAGGCGGCAAACAGCCTAGGGAAAAAAAAGAGCGCCTAGTCGATGACCGTATAGCAGCCAAGATGACGCATGAGGCCGCTAGAATAGCTGCTATGGCTGCAGAGGTCAAAACAGAACAGCAGCGGGAAATAATCCAAGCCTATCTGCAAAAATTTTCAGCCGATGAACGTGCGATGCTGCTAGAACTTTTGCTGGCAGATATCCCTCCTTCCAAAGGCGATCAAAGCAAGCTCATCCACCCCGACGAAGCGCTAGCCCCTAACTGGCGCAGTGGTGGCTACCCTTATTTGAATTTACTCTCCCGTAAAGCCTACGAGCGCCAAAAGTACGATCTGCAAGTTGAATTACTCAAGCTGCAAGCCTGGACGAAAAGCACGGGCGCGCGCGTAGTTGTCTTGTTTGAAGGCCGAGATGCCGCAGGCAAAGGAGGTACTATTAAGCGCGTAATGGAGCACCTCAACCCTAGGGGTGCCAAAGTGGTCGCACTAGAAAAACCCACCGATGAAGAAAAAGGGCAATGGTATTTCCAGCGCTACGTGAAACACCTGCCCACCTCTGGTGAAATTGTGCTGTTCGATCGCTCGTGGTACAACCGAGCTGGCGTGGAAAAAGTGATGGGCTTTTGTAGCGATGAAGAATACAAAGAGTTCATTCGCCAAGTGCCCGACTTTGAGCGCAACTTGATCCGCAGTGGCATTATACTGATTAAATTTTGGTTCTCCGTGAGCCGCAACGAGCAAAAAAGACGCTTCCAAGACCGAGAAACCCACCCCCTCAAGCAATGGAAACTCTCTCCCATCGACCGCGCCTCGCTCGATAAATGGGATGATTACACGGCCGCTAAGGAAAAAATGTTCTTCTATACCGATACGTCCGATTCACCTTGGATTGTCGTTAAGTCGAATTGTAAAAAACGTGCGCGCCTCAATGCGATGCGCTACCTACTACACAAAATACCCTATGAAGAAAAGAATGTCAAGAAAATCGGCAAGGTCGATACGCTGTTGGTAGGCCGCTCGAATGTAATCTATGAACGAGGCGAGAACCTAGTGGCAGGGATAGACCCTACCGTTGAGTAAGTGGCTAATTAGCTCCGTACGACTAGGCACTCCGCTAAGCTACATGCCTTCGACTCGGTAGTGCCTAAAGTTGACATTGGTAAAATACGCCCAAAGAGGGAGACTTCTTTGTTTTTCACGAAAAATAATATTGTTTTTGCTACCTACTATTGGCAAATAGTACTGTTTGGTTAATACCGTATGGTATAGTTGCCCAAGATAGCTTTTAAGATCGGAGGCCTCAAGCATGATTTATGAACAAGTCTATTGCCTAGGTTCATCTTATTGAGCTTATTTTATTAACCTTTGCTGCTCGCGGAGCAGTGTAAAATTGCTTGTATGAAAAAAATTCACTTCTTCCTATTTTGTAATAAAGGATATGTAAACGGATTTTGTATTTGCGCGCGCACAGCGTGCGTGCGC
>DAINNZ010000077.1:0-17325 GCA_036735605.1 Lewinella sp.
ACGCTCAGGCTCAGTACGCTCAGGCTCAGTACGCTCAGGCTCAGTACGCTCAGGCTCAGTACGCTCAGGCGGGCACGCTGTGCAGGGGCAAGAGTTTATTTTTAGCGCAACGGCTCATCTTTTGCCTTTACCGTTGCTTTCTAGGGCAAAAGCCCGTTGCTCGCCACAATTGCAGGCTCTACAGTAGCCACTTTCGAAGTAAATAGAAAAAAAGTTGAAAATCAACAGCTAATCGTTTGGAGAAGTGAAACCTTATCACTACCTTTGCGGTCGCTTTTTCAGGAGGTAGGCCTCTGGTGAACGAAAAAGCGTTGAACAAACGCAGCAAAAACGACTAATAAGCGTATGCCTACTATCAATCAACTTGTGCGGACAGGCCGCAAGAAAATCGTGGAGGCTTCAAAGTCCCGCGCCTTGGACTCTTGTCCGCAAAAGCGAGGCGTGTGCACTCGTGTGTACACTACCACGCCAAAGAAGCCCAACTCGGCGCTTCGCAAGGTAGCCAAAGTCCGTTTAACGAACGGTATTGAGGTAATTGCCTATATTCCAGGTGAAGGCCACAACCTTCAAGAGCACTCTATCGTGTTGATTCGCGGTGGTCGTGTAAAAGACTTGCCAGGGGTACGTTATACCATCGTTCGGGGAGCTCTCGATACCGCTGGTGTAAACGACCGTAAGCAAGCACGTTCTAAATATGGCACTAAAAGGCCTAAAAAATAATTAAGTTTCTCATCAAGAAACCGCTGATCCAATGCGTAAAAGAAAACCAAAAGTAAGAGTAATTGCCCCCGATCCCCGCTACGGCGATCCGATGATTACTCAATTCGTCAACAACCTGATGTGGAAAGGTAAGAAAAGCACTGCTTTCACTATCTTCTATACAGCTATGGATAGCATCAAAGCCAAAGTCGGTAATGAAATTACTGAACATGAGGTTTTTAAGCGTGCTATCAATAATGCTATGCCGCAGGTTGAAGTCCGTAGCCGCCGTATTGGTGGTGCTACCTTCCAAATCCCAACAGAGATTCGTCCAAAGCGGAAATTATCTATTGGGATGAAATGGCTTATCAAATTCTCTCGCCAACGTTCTGGTAAAGGCATGGCTGAGAAGTTGGGCGCCGAACTCCTAGCTGCTAGCCGCAATGAGGGTTTAGCTGTTAAACGGAAGGAAGACACCCACAAAATGGCCGAGTCTAACAGAGCCTTCGCTCACTACGGAAGATAAATAAATCAGTTTCCGGCTTTCCTGCTTTCGCGGGGAAGCCGGCTCTAAACTTTAATAGCCATGGCTACCAGAGATCTCAGATTTACGAGAAATATCGGTATCGCTGCGCACATTGATGCCGGCAAGACCACTACCACAGAGCGGGTACTTTACTACACCGGTATCAGCCACAAGATCGGCGAAGTACACGATGGTGCTGCCACAATGGACTGGATGGAGCAGGAGCAGGAGCGGGGTATCACGATCACCTCTGCGGCTACTCATACCCACTGGAAATGGCAAGATCAAGAATATACTTTCAACATCATTGATACACCAGGCCACGTGGATTTCACCGTTGAGGTGAACCGCTCACTTCGGGTGTTAGATGGTCTTGTGTTCTTGTTTTGTGCCGTATCAGGTGTTGAGCCTCAATCGGAAACCAACTGGCGTTTGGCCGACAACTACAAAGTACCTCGTATCGGTTTCGTGAATAAAATGGACCGTTCTGGTGCCGACTTCTTGTCTGTTGTTCGCGACGTACAAGAGAAGCTAGGTTCTAAGGCTATTCCCTTGCAGTTGCCTATCGGTGCGGAAGAGACTTTCAAAGGTGTAGTGGATTTGATTACCATGGAAGCTATCGTTTGGAACGAGCACGACCAAGGTATGACCTATGAAGTCATCGAAATGCCTGCTGATATGGAAGAGCAGGTAATGGAGTGGCGCGAGAAACTACTAGAGGCTGTGGCCGAGTACGATGAAAGCTTGCTCGAGAAATTCTTCGAAGATGCCGACAGTATTACGGTGGAAGAAGTGCGTAAAGCAGTTCGCGATGCTGTAATGGACGCTGCTTTCGTACCAATGATGTGCGGTTCTGCCTTCAAAAACAAAGGCGTACAAGCTGTTCTGGATGCAGTTTGTGCTTACCTGCCTTCTCCAATGGATGTTCCCCCCGTAGCAGGTACTGATCCTGATAACGAGGAGAAAATATTATATCGGGAGGCGGATGTGAAGGCTCCTTTTGCTGCTTTAGCTTTCAAAATTGCTACTGACCCCTTCGTTGGCCGCTTAGCCTTCATGCGTGTTTATTCTGGTGCTTTGGATGCAGGTTCTTATGTGCTTAACACCCGGAATGGCAACAAGGAGCGTATCAGCCGCTTATATCAAATGCACGCTAATAAGCAAAATGCAATTGATCGGGTAGAGGCAGGAGATATCGCTGCGGCAGTTGGTTTCAAGGACATTCGCACCGGCGATACTCTTTGTCACCTCGATCACCCAATCGTATTGGAATCAATGGTTTTCCCTGATCCAGTAATTGCGATTGCCGTGGAGCCAAAAACACAGAAAGACTTGGATAAATTGGGTATGGCACTGTCTAAATTGGCGGAGGAAGACCCAACCTTCAAAGTTCGTTACGACGAAGATACTAACCAAACCGTAATCGCGGGGATGGGTGAGCTTCACCTTGAGATCATCGTTGATCGTCTAAAGCGGGAGTTCAAAGTGGAGGCGAATGTAGGTGAGCCTCAGGTAAACTACAAGGAGGCACTTTTTGCTTCTGTTTCTCACCGCGAGCGCTTGAAAAAGCAATCAGGTGGTTCTGGTCTTTTTGCAGATATGGAGTTCGAATTAGGCCCAGCCGATCCGGAGTTCTTGGAAAGTGAAAACTTTAAGAATGGCAAAGAGAAACTTCAGTTCGAGTGGGCTATTGTGGGGGGGGCAATTGATAAGAACTATCAAAAGCCAATCCGCGACGGTTTCAACTCTATGATGAACAATGGTGTACTCGCAGGCTACAATATTGATAGCATGAAAGTGCGGGTTACAGATGGCTCTATGCACTCTGTTGACTCCAAACCGCTTGCTTTTGAGCTTTGTGCTAAAGAAGGCTTCAAAGAAGCTGCTCCTAAGTGCCAGCCTAAGTTGCTTGAGCCAATCATGGCACTTACCGTGGTTACACCTGAAGAGTACGTTGGTAACGTAATCGGCGACTTGAACCGCCGCCGGGGCTTGCCAAAAGGACAGGAAGGTGTTTCTGGTGGTGCTGTGAAAATAGAGGCAGATGTGCCCTTGAGTGAAATGTTCGGTTATGTTACCGACCTTCGCACTATCACTTCGGGTCGTGCTAACTCCAGCATGGTATTCGGTCATTACGCCGAGGCACCTGCGGGTATCGCCAAAGAGATCATCGAGAAATCTAAAGGCGCAAAATAAATGATTTCAGGGGGGCAGGGTAGTATCCTGTACAACCGTGCCCCCTTTCTTATCAAATAGTGGGAATGCTCACTAGCATACAATTATCATTGACAACTTTTATCTGGCATGAATCAGAAAATTCGCATCAAACTGCGGTCCTACGATCACAATTTAGTAGATAAATCTACCGAGAAGATCGTTAAAACCGTCAAAAACAGTGGGGCTATAGTAACTGGCCCGATTCCGCTGCCCACCGAGAAGAATATTTACACCGTTCTGCGGTCTCCGCACGTAAATAAGAAATCCCGGGAGCAGTTTCAGTTGCGTACCCACAAGCGCCTCATCGAGATATACACCCCCAACCAGAAGACAGTGGACGCCTTGGCTAAGCTAGAACTTCCAAGTGGGGTAGATATTCAGGTGAAGCTCACCTAAGCTTGTGACCGTTTTACAACGGAGGCACAACAGGTATTTAATAAATTTATAACTGTTCCAAGTCTAGCTTTGCTTAGCTAGGCGGGAATCTTCCCACACCTTTAAGCTTATAGGCTATATAGGTTGGGCTAAATTTCAAACCGATGAACGGTATTATTGGTAAAAAAATCGGGATGACCTCTATCTTCGACGAAGCGGGCCGCAATGTAGCTTGCACCGTAATCGAAGCTGGTCCTTGTGTTGTAACACAAGTAAAAACCGACGATAGCGACAAATACTACTCGCTACAACTAGCTTTTGGGGAAGCGCGTGAGAAAAGCACTACCAAAGCACTACAAGGACATTTTCAAGCTGCTAATACTACGCCGAAGAAAAAGGTAGTAGAATTTCGAGACGCGACCTTAGACAAGGTGGTTGGCGACATCGTTACCGTAGCGGATGTTTTCACAGAAGGCGATAAATGCCACGCTGTGGGCACTACAAAAGGCAAAGGCTTTCAGGGTGTTGTAAAGCGCCATGGTTTTGCTGGTGTAGGGGACGCTACCCACGGTCAGCACAACCGGCTTCGTGCTCCTGGTTCGGTCGGTGCAGCCTCTTATCCTGCCCGCGTATTCAAGGGTATGCGAATGGCTGGCCGCGATGGTGGCGACCGTGTTAAGGTCAAAAACTTGAAAGTACTTAAAATTTTCCCGGAACGCAACCTTATTTTGGTTAAAGGAGCGGTACCTGGGCATAAAGGTGCTTTCATCATTCTCGAAAAATAATTCAATAATTCTATTCTTCACTCCATTTGAGTTGAGAATGTCTAAAATAGCACAACATGAAACTTGAAGTGCATAATGCACAAGGCACTGCAACGGGCCGTCAGGTAGAGTTACCCGAGAATATCTTCGGTGTAACGCCTAATGAGCACGCGGTTTACTTGGCAATTAAAGCTTACTTGGCTAACCAGCGCCAAGGCACCCACAAAGCTAAAGAACGCGGTGAAGTAGCGGGTTCTACGAAAAAGCTTCACAAGCAGAAAGGTACAGGTGGTAGCCGTAAAGGGGACATCAAAAACCCACTTTTCCGTAGTGGTGGCCGTATTTTCGGTCCTCGGCCGCGCAACTATAATATGCAGCTCAATAAGCGGGCTCGCTTGCTAGCACGTGCTAGTGCGTTTTCTGCAAAAGCTGCGGCTGGAAAGATTATGCTCATAGAGGATCTACGGATGGAAGCACCCCGTACGAAAGACTTTTTGAGCATCTTAGGTGCTTTCCAACTAAGTACGGAGAAAACGTTGTTGATTACTGCTGACTATAACCAGCAGGTCTATCTATCTAGCCGTAACATTCCTAACGCCCAAGTAGTAGCTGCATCTGATGTAAACACCTACGAGTTGATGCACGCCCATACCGTCATCTTGGCTGAAGGAGCAATTGATAAACTGAAGGAAACCTTCGCCTAAATATAAAGTAAGATGGCTAAGAAGCAAATTCTCATCAAGCCGCTTGTTTCCGAAAAAGCGGAGATTCTGGCTAGCAAGCACAACCACTACACTTTCATCGTAGCAAATAGTGCGAATAAAATTGAAGTGGGTAAAGCAATCGAGGAGCGCTATGGTGTAAAGGTAGTAGGTATAAACACACTTACTATGCCAAGCAAAACAAAAAATAGAACGACCAAATCAGGTTTAATCCGTGGTCGGGTATCTGCCTTTAAGAAGGCAGTTGTTACCCTAGCCAAAGGTGAAGAGCTCGATTTGTATAACGAAGCCTAATTTAAGGAACCCTTTTCGAGTGTGGAATAGTGGACAGTGGTCGTTTGCTTCCCCATTCTATTCCGAGATTCGAAAAGATAATCATTCATTATGCCAATCAGAAAGCATAACCCAATCAGCCCGGGCTCGCGCTTCCATGTTGGTAATCGCTTCTCAGAAGTGACTACCGACAAGCCGGAAAAGAGCTTGACGGCACCCCTGAAAAAATCGGGTGGCCGCAACGCTACGGGAAAAATGACTGTTCGCCAAAAGGGCGGTGGTCATAAAAGAAAGTACCGTATTATTGATTTCCGTCGTAATCGCGATGGGATCAATGCAGTAGTGCAAACGATCGAATATGATCCAAACCGCTCTGCTTTCATTGCTTTGTTGGAATATACCGACGGGGTGAAGACCTACATCATTGCTCCCCATGGTCTAAAAGTGGGTGATACGCTCTCTTCAGGCGCGGGTGTGCTACCGAATGTAGGCAACACTATGTTGTTGGGAGAGGTGCCTTTGGGTGCTAGTATCCACGCGATTGAGCTACAACCGGGTAAAGGTGCTGCATTAGCTCGCTCAGCCGGTACGAACGGTACGTTAATGGGCAGAGAGGGGCGATACGCTTCTGTAAAGTTGCCTAGTGGCGAGGTGCGCCGTATCTTAGTTAGTTGCCGTGCAACGATCGGCTCTACGTCTAACCCTGATCACGGGCTTACCGTGTTAGGGAAAGCAGGCCGCAACCGTTGGTTGGGTCGCCGCCCACGAGTTCGTGGTGTAGCGATGAACCCGGTGGATCACCCCATGGGTGGTGGTGAAGGCCGCGCCTCTGGTGGTCACCCACGTAGCCGTACGGGCATCATGGCTAAGGGACAGAAAACCCGCGACAAAAACAAGCCTAGCAGCAAATTGATCATCACCCGTCGGAAGACTAAGAACAGAAAATAGACTATGGCACGTTCATTAAAGAAAGGCCCTTATGTATTTCACAAGCTGTATGACAAGGTAATTGCCGAGCAGCAAGCGACTCGTAAGAGCATTATAAAAACATGGTCGCGTTCCTCCATGATCTTTCCAGAGATGGTGGGCTTGACTATAGCTGTTCATAACGGTAAGACTCATATTCCAGTTTATGTGACTGAGAACATGGTAGGGCACAAGCTAGGTGAATTTGCGCCTACTCGGTCTTATAGAGGACACTCCGGAAATCGTAAGAAGTAATCAGGGTAAGTACCCGTTTGTAACTTACTGCTGGCTTTGGATTTCAAAGTCTTGCGCTACAAAGCTACACTTGCCCCTGCTTTAGCCAAAATTAGTAGCGGAAAAAGCAAAGGGTGCGTGTAAAACAGAGCAAAGGCTCAAGGCAATTGTGCCAAAAACATAAGTAATAACAAGCGAGAGTACCTCTCCAAAATGTGAAATAATGGAAGCAGTAGCTAAACATACAAGCATCCCGATGTCAGTGCGTAAAATGCGCTTGGTGGTTGATATTATCCGCGGTAAGCGGGTAGGAGAGGCCCTAGACATCCTTAAATACAGTAAGCAAGAAGCAGCTAAATGGCTTGAAAGAGTACTCGTTTCGGCTGTTGCGAACTGGGAATATAAGCAAGAGAATCAGGAAAGTGCTGATGACTATGATCTAGTGATCACGGAGATTTTTGCAGATGGTGGCGCGCAACTCAAGCGTTTCCGTCCGGCTCCACACGGTCGTGCACACCGTATTCGCAAGCATTCCTGCCATATTACAATCAAAGTTGCAAACCGTAAGTCGCTACCGGCAGAGGCTGCTAAAGCGGGGGCAACAGCATTAACGCAAGAAGCATAAACCATGGGTCAAAAGACAAATCCAATCGGTAACCGCCTAGGTTACATTCGTGGCTGGGATAGCAACTGGTTTGCTGACAGGGACTACGGTGTGAAGGTGATTGAGGATGAGAAAATCCGTCAATACTTAGGCAAGCGTATTCCTAAAGGCGGCATTGCTCGCATTGTAATTGAACGTACGCTTACTCGTATTACTATTACACTACACACTTCTCGCCCTGGTATCATTATTGGTAAAGGGGGCAAGGAGATTGATCAGGTTCGCGAGGAGCTGCGCCGTGTGACGGGTAAAGATATACAACTCAATATTGTGGAGGTTCGTAAGCCGGAGTTGGATGCGAACATCGTGGCCGAGTCTATCGCCAAGCAAATTGAATCGCGCATCAATTACCGTCGTGCGATCAAGTCGTCTATACAGTCCACTATGCGTACAGGTGCAGAGGGCATCAAAGTTCGTATTTCTGGTCGTTTGAATGGCGCAGACATGAGCCGTACGGAGGAGTACAAAGAGGGGCGTACGCCCTTGCACACTTTCCGTGCGAACATTGACTATTCTCACCAGGAGGCGCAAACGGTTTACGGAAAAATTGGCATCAAAGTATGGATCTGTAAAGGAGAGGTACTTGGAAGACCCGATTTGAATCCGAATGCTGGTATGTTAGCGGCTGGCACGGGTAGTGGTAGCGGCAGCGGCGGTGGAAGAGATCGTGGTAACGATCGTGGCGGCAACGAGCGCGGCGGTGGAAGAGACCGGGGTGGTCGTGGTGGAGATCGCGGCGGTCGTGGTGGATCAGCAGGTGGATCAGCAGGTGGTGGACGCAATCGGAGCCGCGACTAGGAGAGTCGGCGGTAGCCACGGTTGGTCTTTTTTACCACGGGACACAAAGAACGAAACGGCCGGTATGCCTACCGGCAACTGATCATCAAAGCGATAATCTTTGCGCTGATCACCTAGCAGGCCAAGCTACGGAGTTGGGGTTCACCAGCAGTAGCTTGGTCTGTCATTTAATCAAAGAAAATTTAGGTAGTTTTCTTTTTTTTATCACAATTAAAGCATACCTTTGCCCCGCTTAAATAAAAGCGGACGTAAAGGTGCTCTCAATACTGTTGTTTTGGGAGGAAAATAATGCATCATGTTACAGCCAAGAAGAACAAAGTATCGTAAGCAGCAAAAAGGCCGCAACACTGGCGACGCGAAGCGTGGCGCCGAAGTGTCTTTTGGTTCCTTTGGGCTTAAAAGCTTAGATGCTGGCCGGATTACTAGCCGCCAGATCGAAGCTGCCCGTATTGCAATGACGCGTTTCATGAAACGGGAAGGCAAGGTTTGGATCCGAATTTTCCCAGATAAGCCTATCACTAGCAAGCCTTTAGAGGTACGGATGGGTAAGGGTAAAGGTGCGCTGGATCATTGGGTCGCCAATGTACAACCGGGTCGGATTATGTTCGAGCTAGACGGTGTACCTCGCGAAGTAGCGGTAGAAGCGCTTCGTTTGGCAGCACAGAAGCTTCCTGTACAGACCAGAACCATTACTCGCCCCGACTACGTAGGCTAGTTCGCATAAAGGGGTATTGTAATACTTTAAGCATAATTGAATAGTCAAGACCGCCTGCTCGCAGTGCGGCAAAATGATAAACGATGGCAAGTAATAAATTTTTGGAACTGCAAGCACTTAGTGTTGAGGATTTGCGGGCTCAATTGGACGAAAGTGTCTCGTCCTATGAAAAGATGAAGTTTGATCATGCCGTAAATGGCATCGAAAAACCACTACAGTTGCGGGCAAGTCGCCGAGATATTGCGCGTATGAACACGGAGCTACGCAGCCGTGAGTTGGCTCAAACATCAAGTGAAGAATTGGCTAAGCGCGATCAGATCCAGCGCCGTCGTCGCAAATCCAAAAAGCAGTAAACCATGAGCAACGAAACAAGCGTGCTTACCACAGAGCGCAAAATGCGCAAACAGCGTGTGGGCTTGGTTGTATCCAATAAAATGGATAAGACCATCGCAGTAGCTGTAGAACGTCGCATTCAGCACCCGATCTACGGTAAATTTGTAAAGAAGACTAAAAAATTCATCGCTCATGACGAGCAAAACGAATGTTCTATCGGTGATATCGTTAGAATCATGGAAACTCGTCCACTGAGCCGCCGGAAGCGTTGGCGCTTGGTGGAGGTTATAGAAAAAGCGAAGTAGTTCGGTGTTTTCTTTCTCAACTAAAGTCAATTTTTAAAGGCATAAAATAATCAGTTGTCATGATCCAACAGGAATCACGGTTACGAGTAGCCGACAACAGCGGGGCAAAAGAGGTTCTTTGCATCCGCGTATTAGGGGGGTCGAAAAGGCGTTATGCCAGTATCGGAGACATGATTGTTGTCTCGGTAAAAGAATCCACGCCTAATGGAAACGTTAAGAAGGGCTCAGTGTCAAAAGCTGTAGTTGTTCGTACGAAAAAGGAAATTCGTCGTAAAGACGGTTCTTATATCCGTTTCGACGATAACGCCGTTGTGCTGCTCAACGCAGGCGGAGAGCCTCGGGGGTCTCGTATTTTTGGGCCCGTAGCGCGTGAGCTACGCGAGCGTGATTATATGAAAATTGTTTCACTAGCTCCTGAGGTACTCTAGATCACAGCTGCGCTAAATCGTACAAAAATGGCGAAGAAAATTCAAAAACATGAGCAAAAGCGTTTTGCGCCCAAGCTCAAAATCAAGAAGGGCGATAGCGTGGTTGTTATCGCGGGTGCCCAGAAGAGCCGCAAAGAGGTTCGAGAGGTATTAGAGGTTTTTCCTGCGGAGAATAAAGCCATCGTGGATGGTATCAATATCCGTAAGAAACACCAAAAACCTGCCGAAGGCCGTGCCGGAGGTATCGTTGATAAGTCAACTCCTATTCACCTAAGCAATCTTATGCTGGTGGATCCCAAGACGAACGAGCCTACTCGGGTAGGTCGCCAGTTGAATGAGCAAGGTAAGTTGGTGCGTGTTGCAAAGAAAACCGGTAATATTATTTAATCATGAGCTACGAACCAAGATTGAAAAAGATGTACCGCGAAGAGGTACGCGCCACGCTTAGAAAAGGTGGTCATCAACCAAGGTGTAGGTGCGGCTACGCAAGACAAGAAACTTGCCGAGAATGCCATTAAGGAGATGACCTTGATTGCTGGTCAGCAGGCTGTCCCTACAAAGGCGAAGAAGTCGGTTTCTAACTTTAAGTTGCGAGACGGAATGGTTATTGGGGCTAAGGTGACTCTTCGCCGTGAGCGTATGTATGAGTTTTTAGATCGTTTGATCTCAATTGCTCTTCCACGTGTACGCGACTTCAGGGGTATCAACGATAAGAGTTTTGACGGCCGTGGGAACTACTCTATGGGGGTTTCTGAGCAGATCATTTTCCCTGAGTTGAGTCTCGACGAAGTGGCAAAAATCACTGGCTACGACATCACTTTTGTTACTACTGCTAAAACAGACGCCGAGGCATTAGCTCTTTTGAAAGAACTAGGTCTTCCGTTCAAAAAATAAAATATTAAAGCATGGCTCGCAAATCATTGATTGCCCGCGAACGCAAGCGCGAAAAAATGGTAGCCAAATATGCCGAGAAGCGTAAACAGCTGAAGGCCGAAGGCAACTGGGATGAGTTAGACAAGTTGCCTCGCAACTCTAACCCGATTCGCTTACATAATCGCTGTGGTCTCACAGGTCGTCCGAAAGGCTATATGCGTAAATTCCACCTTTGTCGGGTGAAATTTCGCGAGATGGCTCTACAAGGAAAAATCCCTGGCATCACCAAGGCTTCTTGGTAGGTTGAAGGGGTAAACGCCGGTTGGAGATGCTGCCCAAAGGGGGTAGTAATTGTTTCCGGTTTATCATTTTATTTTTAACAATTCTGTAGGTTCCCCCCTCGATAAGTTGGAATACCGCAGAGTGAAACCAATAGTTATGCAAGTAACTGATCCAATCGCGGATTACCTAACGCGTATCCGCAACGCCCAAACAGCTGGCCACAAAGTAGTTGTTATTCCTGCTTCTAACCTTAAGAAGCGCATGACCGAAATTCTGTACGATCAAGGTTATATCCTGAAGTACAAGTTCGATAATGAAGCAGGTAAGGGAAAACAGGGTGAAATCTCTATCGCCCTCAAGTACGAGAAAGACACTCGCCGTCCATTGATTCGTAAGCTCATTCGTGTGTCTAAGCCTGGCTTGCGCAAGTATGTAGGTAGCGAAAATCTGCCGAGAGTTATCAATGGCTTAGGTATTGCTATTGTTTCTACTTCACGTGGCCTCATGACCGATAAACAGGCTCGCAAAGAGAATGTTGGTGGTGAAGTGCTTTGCTACGTTTACTAGAATATTCATTAACCAATCCGATCATTTTTAGGCCACTTTGGCTGTAATTATGGTTGCAAAAATAAACTAGCATGTCTCGTATTGGAAAAAACCCCATCAGTGTTCCAGCCAACGTAAAGGTGGAGATCAGTAAAGGCAATTTGGTAAGCGTGAAAGGCCCTAAAGGTGAGATGACGCAGCAGGTTGACCAAGATTTGAGTCTTTCTTTGGAAGATGGTACGCTCACCGTGAGCCGCCCTGAAGATAGTAAAAGACTTCGCAGCATGCACGGCCTTTATCGTACATTAATCAATAACATGATTATTGGTGTAACGGAAGGTTATGAGCTGAATTTAGAGGTCATTGGTGTAGGTTACCGCGTTGAGAACAAAGGTAATTTGTTGATACTTACGCTTGGTTTCTCTCACCCTATTTACTTCATCGTGCCGAAAGAGGTGCAGGTGGAAGCTGTTATGGAGAAAGGTAAGGCTCCTGCGATTAAGCTAAAGAGTAGCGATAAGCAGTTGGTTGGCCAAATTGCAGCTAAAATTCGCGAATTGCGCAAACCAGAGCCCTACAAAGGTAAAGGTATTCGCTTTCAAGGCGAGGTTATCCGCCGTAAGGCTGGTAAAACTTCTGCTAAGAAGAAATAGGTTTTCGCCTTGTTTGGCTTTGCGTACGGTCTTTTACTGCACAGTCCGTCTATTGTATAGGACGGCATTGCGCTCCAAGAACGGTGCCCGGCCAGGTAAAGCCTTTCGTATTTATAAAAAATTTTCTAGTATGTGCGCAATTGCCTATCTTTGCGCCCCATCTAGGTAAAAGCACATAACGGATGTTGGGTTCCCCCTTGGGGCTACACTAATGTCGTAATTTATTAAGCTATGCAACTGACTAAGTTAGATCGGAGAAAGCGCATTCGCCGCCGTATTCGCAAGAAAGTGCAAGGCACCGCGCAGCGGCCTCGCCTTAGTGTCTTTCGCTCCAATAAATATATTTACGCGCAGCTCATCGATGATGTAGCGGGTGTAACGCTAGCACAGGCTTCGAGTTTCGAAGCTGCTATTGCTCAAACGGGCAACAAATCAGAACAGTCCGCCAATGTAGGCAAATTGTTAGCCGAGCGCGCGAAAGCCGCTGGGGTCGAAACAGTTGTCTTTGACCGCGCGGGTTATTTGTATCACGGTCGGGTAAAGTCATTAGCTGATGGCGCCCGCGAAGGTGGTCTTAACCTTTAAAAGCTAACAATAATGGCTAATCAACAAAGAGGGAACAACCGCGGCAAGAAAGGCGACGATCGTGGTGCCGTAAACGTTCCAGAATCTGACATTCAAGAAAAAACGGTTGCCCTTAATCGGGTAGCGAAGGTCACTAAAGGTGGTCGTACTTTCAGCTTTGCAGCTGTGGTAGTGGTAGGGGATGGTAAAGGTAAAGTAGGCCATGGCCTTGGTAAAGCTCGCGACGTTTCAGAAGCAATTCTGAAAGCAACGGAGGTAGCCAAGAAAACAATGGTTAAAGTGCCTATCATCAATGGTACTATACCTCACGAGCAGTTAGGCAAATTTGGTGCCGGTAAGGTACTCATTAAGCCGGCTTCCGACGGTACGGGTGTTATTGCCGGTGGTGCTATGCGCGCAGTGCTCGAAATTGCTGGCGTACACAACGTATTGGCTAAATCGCAGGGTTCTTCTAACCCACACAATGTTATCAAGGCAACGATGGATGCGCTCATGAAGTTGCGCAGCCCTCATACGGTGGCACAGCAGCGAGGAATCACTTTGGATAAACTCTTTCAAGGGTAGTCCGCTTAGTTCGTACAATCATTCATTGCTCAACCACAAAAGCTAGTACAATGGCAAAGGTGAAAATAACCCAGATCAAGAGTTTGATCGATCGCCCGAAACGGCAAAAAGATACCGTTAAGGCGCTAGGTCTTAACAAGGTCAACCAAACCGTAGAGCACGAGGCAACGCCTCAGATACTCGGCATGGTGGCTAAGGTGAGTCATCTTGTAAAGATGGAGGAAGCTTAATCAAACAATCGCTGTTCGGCTCCCGAGCCACAGTTAAAATATAGTATTCATGGATTTGCACAATCTCAAACCAGCAACCGGCTCCACTAAGTCGGTGAAGCGAATTGCTCGCGGCCAAGGCTCTGGACACGGTGGTACTTCTACCCGTGGCCACAAAGGTGCTAAGTCTCGCTCTGGTTACAAAAGTAAGCGCGCCTTTGAAGGTGGTCAGATGCCACTTCAGATGCGCTTGCCAAAGCGTGGCTTCAATAGCCCCAATAGAGTGGAGTTTGTAGAGTTGAATTTAGGCCGTCTTCAAGCGATCGCTGAGAAGTATAGCCTTACGGAAATCAACCCTATTGCTCTTGCTCAATTAGGTATTACCCGCAAGACTGATGTTATCAAAATTCTTGCTACTGGTGAACTTACTACTGCTCTCACCATTCAAGCGCACGCTGCTTCTGCTACGGCAGTATCGGCGGTTCAAAGCGCAGGTGGCTCGATCACTATTCTTTAATTCCACTGCTCATGAAGTTTTTTGAAACCATCAAAAATATCTGGAGCATTGAGGAGTTGCGTAAGCGTATCATCTTCACAGTGGCACTGATGGCAATTTTCCGCCTCGGTACTTTCATTGTGTTGCCTGGTGTAAATCCCGCTGCCCTCGATACCCCAACCACTGGTACTAACGACCTGTTGGGTCTCATTAACCTCTTCACAGGGGGAGCCTTCAGCAACGCTTCTATCATGGCATTGGGTATCATGCCCTATATCACAGCGAGTATTGTTATCCAGCTGCTGGGCTTCGCTGTGCCTTATTTCCAGAAGTTGCAAAGCAAGGAAGGGGAGTCTGGTCGGAAAAAGCTCAATCAAATTACCCGCGCGCTTACGGTGGCGATTACTTTAGTGCAAGGTGCTGGCTATTTGACCTATGTTAAAAGCCAGGGTGCTATGGCACCTCAGGTAGATCCTTTTATCTTCTGGGTTTCAGGTATCATCACGCTTTCTACGGGCACTATCTTCGCCATGTGGTTGGGTGAACGGATCACCGACCGCGGTATTGGGAATGGTGTTTCTTTGTTGATTACGGTAGGTATCATTGTAGGGCTTATCCCAGCCTTTATTTTCGAGGTACAAGCTAATACGAGTAATTTGCTGCTATTAGTTGCTGAAATATTCGGCTTCTTCTTGGTTACAATGGCTACGGTATTAATCGTAACGGGTATCCGCAAGATACCTCTTCAGTTCGCTAGCCGCATGGTCGGTCGCGGTGCGGAAGGGGGTGCGGTGCCGCAAGCGGGAGCTAGGGATTATATTCCCCTAAAAGTGAATGCTTCCGGTGTAATGCCGATCATCTTCGCGCAAGCCCTGATGTTCTTGCCCGCTACAGTCGTTCAGTTTGCTGGTGGCGACCAAAATAGCTGGGTGGTGCAGAAGTTCAACGACTTCACCTCGATGCCTTACAATATTGTTTATTTCCTACTTGTAGTGGCTTTCACTTACGTATATACGGCCTTAACGGTTCGCCCTGACCAATATACGGAGTATCTTCGTCGCCAGAATGCTTTCATCCCTGGCATCAAAGGAGGAGCTCCTACGGAGGAGTATATCGACACGATCACTAGCCGCATCACATTGCCTGGCTCTATGATATTAGGTTTGATTGCTATTTTGCCGGCCATCGTTGCCAGCCTAGGTGTAAACATTCAGTTTGCGATCTTCTTTGGTGGCACCTCTTTGCTTATCATGGTTGGAGTGGTGTTGGATACGCTACAGCAAATCGAGAGTTACCTGTTGATGCGCAAGTATGACGGCTTGGTAAAAGACGGCAAGATGATTGGCCGCGGCGGTGGAAGCCGTATGCAGCAAATTGGTGCCGATTTCTAAGTACAAATTACGCAGTTGTTATAAGCTGCTTATAGGTTTTACTTACAGCGAAGTGGCTATTTAGCTTGCTTCGCTGTATTTTTTTAAGAGAAAGCCAAAGGTGGCTTGACTGGCGGACTCGTTGCTATCGCAGGGGCAAGGCTTGGTCTTGTAGCGTAAGAGCTTGCTTTTATTCCTCCCTTGCTGGTAGGCTTTTATTAAGCAGCCGCAGCTGCCGAATGAGCCTAGCCTTCGACCCAGCAGCTTTTAACCCCCTGTTGCGCTTGATAGAACCCCTTGCCCCTGCACTTTGTGCCAACCAAAAGGGAAATGAGGTGGTGCTCAAGCGCAAGCTACCAATAGAATTAGTAACTAGGCGTAAGTAGCACGTAACGAATATTCACGCTTTTCTGATTGCTTATGACTGTAAAGAAAATGATATTCAAAACACCGGAAGAAATCGAGCTAGCGCGAGCGGCTAATTTGCTGGTGTGTAAGACACATGCTGCGGTAGCGGAGCTGCTTCGTCCGGGTTTAACGGGTGAAGAGATCGACCGGTTTGCAGAGACCTTCATCCGAGATCACGGTGCTTTACCAGGTTTTAAAGGATTGTATGGCTGCCCTTCCACTTTATTAGTTTCAGTGAACGAGGAGGTTGTACATGGCCTGCCGGATAGCAAGCAAGTTTTTCGGGAGGGGGATATTATTTCAATCGACTGTGGTACTTATGTAAATGAGTTTTATGGGGATGCGGCTTATACCTTTTGTTTAGGCGAGGTGAGCCAGGAAGACATGGATCTTTGCCGGCGTACGAAACATGCCTTGTACTTAGGTATTGACCAGGCAAGGGCAGGGAAGCGGGTAGGCGACATTAGCTTTGCTATTCAGGACTACACGGAGCGTTTTGGGTATGGCGTCGTACGGGAGTTAGTAGGGCATGGGGTAGGGCGTAAATTACACGAGGCGCCTGATGTACCTAACTTTGGGAAGCGAGGCCAAGGCCCTAAATTACAAGCAGGCTTGATTATTGCGATTGAGCCGATGATTAACCAAGGAACAAAGGCCGTGCTGAGCAAGCCAGATGGGTGGACGATTGTAACAAAAGATGGCCGCCCCTCCGCGCACTACGAACATTCGGTCGTTATACGGCCAGATGGGCAAGCAGCCGACTTGTTATCGGATCACCGGCCTATTGAGGCGGCTATCCGGAGGAATAGTAATCTACAATTTGTGGAGCCGATAGAGGAGGCCTTGTTACAAATCTACCAGCCAACCCTTGCGAGCTAGGATTATTGAACAGAAATTCAAAAAAATATCCGAACTACTTGGTTGAATGATAAATGTTTTGTACCTTTGCCGACCGAAATTTCAACTATGTCAAAGAAGAACCTTATCAAGCAGGATGGAGTGATAGAAGAGGCCTTATCGAACGCTATGTTCCGTGTAAGGTTAGAAAACGATCACGAGATCAAGGCTACGATTTCCGGCAAGATGCGGATGCACTTCATCAAGATCTTGCCTGGCGATAAGGTATCGGTTGAAATAAGTCCGTATGATTTGTCTCGCGGTCGCATTACTTATCGTTATAAATAATCGTAGGCTTTTAACTGCCTCTGATTGCAAAATTTTATATTAATATGAAAGTCAGGCCCTCAGTAAAGAAGCGATCTGTCGATTGTAAAATCGTACGTCGTCACGGGAAGGTTTACGTCATCAACAAAAAGAACC
>DAINNZ010000078.1:0-4027 GCA_036735605.1 Lewinella sp.
GATAATAAGTACGACGTCGTCATCATCGATACCGCAGGCCGCCTGAGTGTAGATGAGGCTATGATGCAAGAAATCAGCAACGTTCGCGATGCCGTCAGCCCCAACGAGACCCTCTTCGTCGTGGACTCCATGACCGGCCAAGATGCCGTCAATACTGCTAAAGCCTTCAACGACCGCATCAACTACGATGGCGTTGTACTCACTAAATTAGATGGCGATACCCGAGGCGGTGCCGCCCTTTCCGTCAAATATACTGTCGGAAAACCTATTAAATTCGTCTCTACCGGCGAAAAAATGGAAACCCTCGATGTCTTCTATCCCGAACGGATGGCTCAGCGCATCTTAGGTATGGGCGATATTATCTCCTTCGTAGAAAGAGCCCAAGACCAGTTCGACGAAGAGGAATCCAAGCGCCTTGAAAAGAAGATACGGAAAAACAAATTCGATTTCAACGACTTCCTCGGCCAGCTCGCGCAGTTGCGCAAAATGGGCGACATCAAATCGCTGCTCAATATGATTCCTGGTATGAGCAAAATGACGAAGGACTTGGACATCGACGATTCGGCCTTCTCGAAAGTAGAGGCCATTATCTTTAGTATGACCCCCCAGGAAAGGGCGAATCCCGAGCTCCTCAGCCTGAGCCGGAAAAAACGCATCGCTCGTGGCTGTGGCCAAGATATAGAAAATATCAACCGCTTCATCAAGCAGTTCGATCAAATGCGGAAAATGATGCATACCATGAGCAAAAACCCTCAAATGATGGGGGGGGGTGCGCCTATCGGTGGCAAATTTAAACCAGGCCGGCGCAATTAGCGTTAGCTAGCAAATAATCAACGGATGAGAGCTTCCTCTTTTTGGCTACACTTGCGCTTCTTAGTATTCCTTTGCCCCTGCACGCTGTGCCTATATTTAGGAAATACGAGCCAACTATCTGCGCAAGTACCCGCTACTAAGGCTGTTTTTCAACTACCCGATACCCAGCAGGTAATGGTGGATGTCGTCTTTTTATCGGCTGACTTTCTGGAAGGCCGGCTCACCGCAACAGCAGGCGAACAACTAGCAGCCAATTACATCAGCCAGCGGATGCAAGCACTCGGTTTGCAAGCCCAACCTGGCTACAGTAGCTTTCAACAGCCTTTCGACTTTGCCTTGCGGCCTCATCCACATGCCAATGAAACGGTGGCTAAAAGAGGCATCAATGTGGTCGGCTACTTAGATAATGCGGCACCGACTACCCTCGTAATCGGTGCTCACTATGACCACCTAGGCTATGGCGGCAGCGGTAGCCTACACACCGGCGAGCCAGCTATTCACAATGGTGCCGACGACAACGCCTCCGGCGTAGCTGCCCTACTCCTAGCCGCCGAACAACTTCAACAACCCCAGGCTCCTAAAGGCAACAACTACCTTTTCCTAGCCTTCTCCGGCGAGGAACTCGGCCTAATCGGCAGCAAAAAATGGGTGCAAGCGCACCTCGACTTCCCCCTTAACGCCATGTTTAATATGGATATGGTGGGCCGCCTAGGCTTCAAAGGCAATACCCTAGCAGTCTATGGAACCGGCACCTCTACTGTTTGGGATAAAGCACTCGACGCCGCCGAAGCAAAAAGCATCATCACCACCGTGCGGGATAGCTCCGGCCTTGGGCCCTCCGACCATGCTTCTTTTTACTTAGACTCTGTGCCCGTCATCGCCCTTTTCACCGGCCAGCATGAGCATTACCATAAACCTAGCGACGACGCTGAAATTATCGACTTCGGCGGCATCGTTCGCGTAGTGGACTTCCTGCTCGATGTGATTCGTGAAATCGACGCAGCGGGGCAGCTGCCTTTCTTGGCTACCACCCAAAAAGCACAGCGCGAAGCGGCGGCTTTTAAGGTGAGTTTAGGTGTAATGCCCGACTATGTTTATACCGGCAAAGGAATGAAAATAGACGGTGTGAGCGCCGATCGGCCAGCCGCAAAAGCAGGTTTGCTCGCAGGCGATGTGATTGTTAAAATTGGCGATCTACAAGTGGAAGACATCTACGACTATATGGAGGGCCTTTCCCGCTTAAAAACAGGCCAAAGCACCCAAGTAGAAGTGCTACGCAAAGGTGAGCTAAAGACCTTCGACGTTAATTTGTAGCCTTTTGCCCACTGAGCAGACTTTCGTATATACACAACCATTCCTCCTCCAGTAGATCATAGCGCGGCGGAAAATCCGCTCGCCATTCCCCGCGCTTTTGCGCCCCTTTATAATAGTACGCCTTACGCTCCGCTGGGTAAAAAACGCCCCAAAGCCCAGCGGCTTCCTCCCGCAGCAAATAACCAGCCGCCTGGGGTAGCCTCACTTGCCACCTAGCAGCCAACTGAAGTTGCCCCGCCTCCTTTTTCACTTCAAACGCCCGCACTTCCTGCCCGTAGCGCAGCAAAACAAAGTCGTTTCCGGCCTCCTCAATCACTAACAATTCCGTAATGGCCTGCTCCGGGTAAGGCCGATGCAGCGTTTTTTCAAGACCACTAGACATAAGCACTACCGCTTCCTCCCCTATTCTAAGGGCCAAAAAAGTATTCGCTGGCGTATTTCGCAGTTGCCAAGGACGTTTCGGATCGTTTTGGCTAACGCTGGGGCAAAGGTCTTCTCTTGGTGCAAGGCTGTTAGAGGCCCTCAACCAACCCCTCTCGGGTAAAAGCAGCCCAGCCAACGAGCGACTCCAACGCAAGCGGCCTTGTAGATCAAAAGCATACAACTGCCGGTCGGCTCCTAGTGCCACCAAAAAACCGCCTCCTCCATCCTGCTCTTGCAAGATGGCTGGCGAACTAACCAAAGGTGCCTCCGCAGTCGAAGCCGACCGCTGCGGATAAGTCTGCAATTCACTACCAAAAAGTCGCAACTGCCCACTCGTATCTACCATCGCCAACCTATACTCGTCTCGCAGCGGATCCCGAAAGCTAATGCCCCCCAAATACGCTGGGAAAGGCAGCGAATCGAATTGGCCTTCCGTGTAGCGATACAGCGCTGTAGTGCTTTGCCATACTACCTTATTTTTTTCTACCGTAAAAGGGCCTGCCAACAGCGGACTATGAAAACCTAGCGATTGCCAAGCTTGCCCCTTGCCTAGCTTCACCTCCCCGCCTGCACTTTGGCTTAACCAATGACTACTGTAGGCACTGAATTGCCAATAGGCTGCTGGATACCCTAAGTCGGTTTCCCAACCGCCGCTCGTAGTGGCTATGGGTGCTAAGAGCTGGGCCGCGACCCTTTCGCCACTTTGCCATACTAATAGCTGCTGTTGGCTACCTTGGGGGTCTTTAAAGGGCTTGAACATAATCCGATCTGCCTTCGCTAAAGCAGGTAAAAAAGCCTGCAAAGCAGGATGATCCACTTGCTGTGCAGCTTGGCTCGACGAGCGTAAAATCATCGCCTGCAAAGCTGCCAAATTATTTGCTTGCCATAGATAGCCATCCATCACTGCATATTGGTAAATGGCTTCTGCCCCCCATCCCAAGCGATCCTTCGCCTCCTCCCAAATACCGATATGCAGGTATTGCTGGCTGGCCTTCGGGAAAAGCTCGGCTGCCGAAACAGCGCGCCCTAAGAGCTCGGCTGCCGGTAGCCGCAAATAGACCAATGGCTGCTCAGCTGCCGTATCGCTGCTATAAATCTGATACGCCACCGCGTCTGGAGGTAAGCGCGAAAGAGCCCCAAGAACCCCTAACCGACTAGCCGCTGGCGGCTCTGAAAAGGCACCTACTAGTTCGCAAGCACTCGTATCCTCCGCTACAAAGCCCCATGCCTCGGAGAAAAATGCGGGGGCGGGCTTAGCTTGCTTCCAGCCCCCTTCAAATAATGCCAGCCATGCCCCAGCGCGTAAGTTAGCCGGAATAACAAAAGACTTAGCTGCTTGTTGATCGAACTGATCTAATAAACGCTCTAGGCTGGCTTGCTCCTCATAGCAATACCACTTAGCATCAAGCTGGCAAACGGCCCAGCCATTCGCCCATCGGTAGATCGTATGCTGCCCGTAGCGGATGCTATCCTGTAC
>DAINNZ010000078.1:4037-7386 GCA_036735605.1 Lewinella sp.
ATTCACCTCCAAGGTCATATACAGCAAAACAACTACGGCTCCGCCGCTCGTTTCCTCGCTCTTGATAGCCCAAGGGGAAGAGCCAGCGGCCACCGGAGAAAAACCAGCTAGCTGTTGCTCGAAAGAAAAGGAATGGGCAGCATGGGCGGTAGGCCAATCGCTAATTGGTATGCCTAGCCAGCGGCTTACCTCAGCTGCCGCGTAGAAGAAAGTTTGATCCGACTCAACTGTTTTTTCACGACCACAAGCCACCAATAGCAGCCCGACAGCGAAGCTAATCAAACGAATAGACTTGTTGTATGCCATAGCTTAGGTGAGACTCCATTGAAAAACAGGTGTCCCTAAAGCAGACAAGTAAAACGATCCACTTGTTTGCACACTAGCCGTTTTTTTACTACCCAACTGCTTAGGCAGGCAATAGCGCTTCGGCTGCTGCAAGGGCAGCACTCAAGCCACTGGCATCCTTACCGCCAGCCGTAGCGAAGAAGGGCTGCCCGCCACCACCGCCTTGAATATGCTTAGCGAAATCGCGGATCAAGTTACCTGCGTGTAAGCCTTTCTCGGCCGTCACTTCCTTGCTAATCGCTAAGGTAAGTAAAGGTTTGCCCTCACTCTCGCTAGCGAGCAAAATAAAGGCATTGCCGATCTCCGTTTCCAATTGAAAGACGAGGTGCTTGATCGCCGCAGCATCCGTAAGGCTTACTTTGGTAGCTAGAAAATGAACGCCTTGCCGAAGTGAAAAGGCTTGTTTTAACTCCCCTTTTACTTGTTGAGCCTGTTCGTTTTTGAGCTGTTCCAACTCTTTCTTCATCGCGCGGTTCTCCTCCTGTAGTTGAGTAAGGCTTTTTACCACATCTTGGCTTCCCTTCAACAACTGCCGAATATTTTCTAGTTCGCCTAACTCTTGCTCTAGGTAGGCTTGCGCACCAACTGCCGTTACGGCTTCAATACGGCGAATACCGGCAGCTACAGCACTTTCTGCTACAATTTTAAATAGACCAATCTCGCCAGTGGCCGCCACATGAGTGCCGCCACATAATTCCCGACTAAAATCAGCATCAAAGGTGATAATGCGCACCGTATCGCCATACTTTTCACCAAAAAGCATCATAGCACCCGATTCTCTGGCCACAGCAATAGGCACTTCGCGCTGCTCGTCGAGGGCGATATTGGCTCTGATTCTAGCATTGACCAATTCTTCAATGGCCTTGAGCTCCGTTGGGCTGGGCTTTTCGAAGTGATTGAAATCGAAGCGCAAGCGGCCCGCCGTCACGTCTTGCCCTTTTTGCACGGCGTGGCTACCCAAAACTTCTTGTAAAGCCGAGTGCATCAAGTGCGCCGCCGAGTGGTTCTGGCTAGTAGCCAGCCGACTTTCAGCATGTACCGCCGCCTTGACACTACCACGAGGTGTTTCGGGAAGTTGATGAACGAGGTGAATGATCAGATCATTTTCCTTTTGGGTATCGTAAACCACGATCTCTTCACCATCTACGATCAACCAGCCTTTATCACCGGCTTGTCCGCCACTTTCACCGTAAAAAGGCGTTTTGTTTAAAACTACTTGATATTGTGGCTTGCCCTTCAGTTCTACTGTACGGTACTTCAAGATACGCGCTTCTTCTACGCTAAGCTCGTCGTAGCCTACGAAGATCGTGTCATTTTCTTCTTGTAGCACGATCCAATCGCCTACCGACTTAGCTGCATCGGCGCGGCCGCGCGCTTTTTGCGCCGCTAGTGCTGCCTCAAAGCCTGCCTCATTCACCTGAAGGTTTTGCTCGCTAGCGAGCAGCCTCGTTAAATCGATGGGGAAGCCAAAAGTGTCGTAGAGTTCAAAAGCATCCGCTCCTGCAATCACCCCTTCCTCGTGGCTCAGTTGAGCAAAGCGGCTCAGACCCACTTCTAGGGTTTGTAAGAAAGATTTTTCCTCCCCTTCAATAATCTTCGCAATCTGCTCTTTTTGCTGGGCTAACTCAGGAAAAGCAGCTCCCATCTCCCGCTCTAAAGCAGGGATAAGCTTGAAAAGGAAAGGCGTTTTCACTTCCAAGAAAGAGAAATAGTAACGCACAGCTCGGCGCAAAATACGCCTTACCACATAGCCCGCACCAGTGTTGCTTGGCAGCTGCCCATCCGCAATGGTGAAAGCGACTGCCCGTACGTGATCCGCTACTACACGCATGGCCATATCTACTTTGGCCGAGGGGATATAACTATTCGTATATTGTTTGCCGGAAAGCCGCTCTATTTCGGCAATAATCGGTGTGAAAATATCCGTATCATAGGTAGCCGATTTACCTTGCAGCACCATACAAAGGCGCTCAAAGCCCATGCCAGTGTCCACGTGTTTTTCCGGCAGCTCCGCCAAACTCCCATCGGCTAAGCGATTGAATTGGATGAAAACGTTGTTCCAAATTTCTACCACGCCGCTATTGTCCACGTTGACCAGTTCTCGCCCGGGCACCTTGGCTCTCTCCCCCACAGAGCGTAGATCAACGTGAATTTCCGTGCAGGGCCCACACGGACCTGTTTCACCCATCTCCCAGAAGTTATCCTTTTTGTTCCCATACAAGATACGATCCTCCGGTAGAAAGCGTAGCCAAACCGCTTTGGCTTCATCGTCGCAGGGCACCCCTTCTTCCTCAGCTCCTTCAAAGACAGTAGCATAAATGATAGTCGGATCAATACCCAAACGCTCCGTAAGCAATTGCCAAGACCATGTAATGGCTTCTTCCTTGAAATAATCGCCAAATGACCAGTTGCCGAGCATCTCGAACATGGTGTGGTGCGTTCCATCGCGGCCCACATCTTCCAAGTCGTTGTGCTTACCACTCACACGCATACACTTTTGCGTGTCTGCTATCCGCCGTCGATCGGGGGTTTTATTACCCAAAAAGTAGTCTTTAAACTGGTTCATACCCGCGTTCGTGAACAAAAGTGTAGGGTCATTTTTGTTCACAATTGGCGCAGACGGCACGATCTTATGCTCTTGGCTCGCAAAAAAGTCTAAGAACGCACGGCGTATTTCGTTGGCAGTCATCATTAATTGATTATTCAGGGCGGCAAAGATAACATTTATAGCTAAATAGAAATGGCTTTTCCAAGGGTTTCTCTAGGCTTAAGCCTCGCTACCTACTTACCGTAGTAGCGGCCTTGCTACCCCCTCGTTTTTCGCACAATGTGTCCATCCATACGGACAGGTACGGACTCGTTGCTCTCGCAGGGGCAAGGGTAGTTTGGTAGCGCAAATGCCTCCATTTAACTCCTAACGAAAGACTTTTCTTCTAGGCGAAGCTTCTGAGGTAAAGCCTCTAGGTGAAGCCCTAGGTAAAGCCTCTAGGCAATTCCTACAAAT
>DAINNZ010000078.1:7486-9683 GCA_036735605.1 Lewinella sp.
AGGTAAAGCCTCTAGGTGAAGCCCTAGGTAAAGCCTCTAGGCAATTCCTACAAATAGCACAGCCCTTGAAGAAGGTTCCTCAAGGGCTGCGCTGTAAACGATTCGTAGTAAGGATTCGTTTTGCCGAAGCTTCGATTAGTAAGCAATCAGGGAAGCATCGCGTGCAGCCGTTTTCTTCTTCTTCCCTTTGGTGGTTTCGGCCATTTTAACCGCTGTGTAAGCATTCGCTACAGCACCCGTAGCAGAAAGGCCGGAGAAAGCCGTTTTATTATCTTCCGTACCTGGCTTCACGACTTCTAAGGTTGCGGGGATGGCCGAATCGATGATGATTTGGCGCACTTGTACCGCTGTAAGGTCTGGGAAATAACTTCTTAGTAAGGCAGCGATACCAGCTACCATCGGTGCAGCCATTGAAGTGCCATTGAAAGAAGCATACTCACTGCCAGGAATGGTAGAATAGATGTCGTGGCCTGGTGCGAATACATCCCCATACTTCGCATTGTAGTTGCTGAAGCTAGCGGGTAGCTTTTCGTCGTAGAATTTCGTAGAGGCGCCTACCTCCAACCAAGCTTTTGATTTGCCTTTGATGAGGGCATCGTTTGGAAAATTGTTGGTAAGCGTCAGTTCTTTACCGTCATTACCAGCGGCGTGTACGAGTAGCACATCGTTTTTCTCAGCGTACCGAACAGCTTCGTCCACAGCTGCTTTGTAAGGACTTTGCCCCTTGCCGAAGCTCATATTGATAACAGAAGCACCATTATCTACTGCATAACGGATAGCATTGGCCACGTCCTTATCCCGCTCATCACCATTCGGTACGGTACGGATTGACATGATGCGGATAGTAGCCCCACCAACCCCATCGATACCGATGCTATTGTTGCGCACCGCAGCGATGATACCAGAAACGTGGGTACCGTGGCTAGCATCCGGGCCTGTAACATCATTATTGCCATAGTTGCGGTCGTTGAGGTTGCTAGGATCATCGCCCACGATAGAGCGAGCATCGAAATCGGGATTGTAGTTGTACTCTACTTGGCTTTCCATGTACTCTACATAGCTTTTGATCTCTTCTTGAAAAGAGGCAAAATCCGTCTCTGCCAAGAAGCGGCCTGCCATGGCTTTAAAGGGGCCGAATTGCTCATCGTCTAGCGTTTCAATATCCTCTAGCGAGATGTCGGCAGCTTCTTTCTTTAGCGCTTTTTGAGCGGCATTGGCCATTTCCTGGATCGGTTTGATCTGTGCCAATTGTGGTGCCCATTGAGCGCGTTTGTCTTCGATAGTTTTGCCGTATTCTTCCATCAAGGCATACTCTGCGCGCTCTTTTTTGGGTAGGCCCTCGGGGTTACGATTGGCATATTTCTTCGCCAAACGGTTGTAGATGCGTACAATTTCAAGGTTCTCGTAGTTGATATTCTGTCCATCAGCACCACCGATGAAGTTCCAGCCATAGACATCATCAACGTAGCCATTGTTATCATCATCGCGCTTATTGCCGGGTATTTCTTTGGTATTTACCCAAATGATATCTTTTAGGTCTTCGTGCTCGATATCTACACCTGAATCAATAACGGCCACCACTACGGTTTGGCCGCTTTTTCCTTGGAGATATTCGTGGACTTTGTCGGCACTTACGCCCGGATAGCGGTCGCTTTGTAGATCAAGATTCCACCAGTTTTGTGGAGCTTCCATTTGGGCTTGCAAGCTGGTAAAAGCAGCGAACAAAATGGTAAGGGCAATTAGTTTTTGCATAATAAAAAATGAAAGTTAAATGAATTGGCCACAAAAGTACGAAAAACCAAGTACTTTTGGTATGTTTAATGGCTAAAATCGGTGAAAAGCCATGCGAAGGTAGCAGCTTCTACAATTAGCTGACCAATTGCCCGGTTAGGGCCGTGAAATTGTATGGCTACTTCGGGATCAATAGCTAGTCTTGCGCTACATGGGTAGCCTTGCCCCTGCACTTGTGCCCGCCTACCCGTATTGGGTACTGGGCCTGAGCGAGCGCAACAAGTCTGTATTGGACACTTGTGCTCGCCTGCATATTGGCCGGTCGCCAAAGGATAGCCGAGTAAGCCCGATAAAGTTTTGTTGTAAGTACGGCTGCATTGCTGAAATGTACTTACCTTTGCGCCCTCATACGAAAACAGTTATTATGGCCCTCAAATGTGGTATTGTTGGTTTGCCCAACGTAGGA
>DAINNZ010000078.1:9693-15672 GCA_036735605.1 Lewinella sp.
GAAAATCTACCCTCTTCAATGCGCTTACTTCTGCCAAGGCATTAGCAGCCAACTACCCTTTTGCTACCAAAGAGCCCAACGTAGGCGTGATTACGGTGCCTGACCCGAGATTGGACAAACTTTCGGAACTGGTAAAGCCCCAAAAAGTGCAGCCCACGACCGTAGATATCGTGGATATTGCGGGTTTGATCAAAGGCGCTAGCAAAGGGGAAGGGCTAGGCAACCAATTTTTGGGCAATATCCGCGAAGTGGACGCCATCATTCATGTGGTTCGCTGCTTTGAAGATGAAAATGTGGTGCACGTGGACGGCAGCGTGAATCCGGTGAGGGATAAAATGATTATCGACACGGAGCTGATCCTTAAAGACGTGGAAACCGTGGAAAAAAGAGTCGATAAATTCCGGAAAGTAGCCAAAAGCGGGGATAAGGCAGGCCAGAAAATAGTAGCTACCGGCGAAGCCATCTTAGCGCATTTACTAGCAGAAAACCCAGCACGCAGCTTAGCACTCGACGAAGAAGGCGAAATCATTTTAAAAGAAATGATGCTACTTACAGCTAAGCCCATCCTGTACGTATGTAATGTTGACATGGAGAGTGTGCATACAGGAAACGCCCATACACAAGCTTTTCAGGCAGCCGTAGCTGGAGAAAATGCCCAAGTGGTGCTGATATCCGCAGGGATAGAAGCCGATATTGCGGAACTAGACACTGCCGAAGAGCGCCAAGAGTTCATCGAAGAACTAGGTCTAACGGAGCCAGGGGTGAACATCGTCATTCGGGAAGCCTATCAGTTGCTCGACCTGATTACCTATTTCACAGCAGGGGTAAAAGAAGTGCGCGCTTGGACGATTCGCCGAGGCACTAAAGCCCCTGGGGCTGCGGGTGTGATCCATAGCGATTTTGAAAAAGGCTTCATTCGCGCCGAAACGATCCACTACGAAGACTTCGTGAGCCTAGGCTCCGAAGCCGCTGTCAAGGAAGCCGGTAAAATGCATGTAGAAGGGAAAGAATATGTCGTGCAGGATGGCGATGTGATGCACTTCCGCTTTAATGTATAGACTTTTTGCGCTTATTCGTCCTAGAAAAGCTGCCAACTATCTAACTTTTTCTTATCTTTGGGGAGCTAAACGTTAGTTTAGCGGCTATTCAGCACGGAGGCCAAAACTTCGTTTTGGTGCTTTCCGAGTGCGAGGAAAATAAATTGCATTTCAATTTAACAAAGGATATGTTGAGTAAATACACTGCTGGCGTGCTAGGTATCGTTTTAGGAGGCTTTGGCGTGCATCGCTTTTACCTAGGGCAGCATTTTTGGGGGATCGTTAGATTACTATCTTTTGTAATTTTGGTGGTTGTAACGGCTGAGACCTTTAATAATGAGGTGCCGGGCATTTTACTAGGTATGCTCTTTTTGTCTGCCTTTCTGGAGGGGTTGTTACTGCTGTTGATGCCACAGCAACGCTTCGATATGAAGTATAACAAACACCACACACAAGTAAGTGCCCCACTCAATATAAATGACCTCAAGGCAGAGGGCGTTGACTACTTCCGCAGTGGCGATTACGATCTAGCGGTGGAAGCCTTCAACGATGCCTTAGAAGTGAGAGCCGACGACCCTGGCTTGCATTTCAACTTAGCTTGCACTTATGCACAAATTCGCAAAGTGCCGCTAGCCCTACAACACATTGAATTGGCTATCAGCTACGGCTTACCGGATCCCGAACGCATCGAAACACATGCTGCCTTAGCGTGGCTTAGAAAGCAGCCAACCTACCAGAGCTTTCGCCAGAATAACTACCGCCAGCTAAGTTTAGTGCCCAACAAAGCCGAAGAACCTACGATGGAATTGCCCGACCTTACGGCTATGGCTACCCAGCCACCTGCGAATACCCAAGAGATGCTTCATCGCTTGCAAACGCTAGGCGAATTGCGGGAAAGAGGCGTCATCACAGCAGAAGAATTTGCGCTACAGAAGGAAAAATTGCTGGCCTAAGCTCGCTTAGTGCGCATACATTTTTTCGTAGTATTCGCGATAGGCACCACTGGTTACTTGCCGCAGCCACTCGGTATTTTCCAAGTACCAAGCGGCCGTCATTCGCAGCCCTTCTTCCACGCTCACACTGGGCTGCCAGCCTAGTTCCTCTTGTAGTTTAGTAGCATCAATAGCATAGCGGCGGTCGTGGCCTAAGCGATCGGTGACGAAGCGAATGAGCCCTCGGTTGCTGCCGGCTGGCCGATCGAGCAGCCCATCGAGCATATCGCAAAGCGCGTGAACAATCGTGAGGTTTTCGCGCTCGTTATTCCCCCCAATATTATAGGTTTCCCCCACTTTTCCTTGATGAAAAATCAGGTCAATCGCCGTGCAGTGATCGCCTACCCAAAGCCAATCGCGCACTTGTTTACCATCACCATATACGGGTAGCTCTTTTTGCTGCTGGATATTGTGGATGATGAGCGGCAGTAGTTTTTCAGGGAACTGGTAAGGCCCATAATTATTCGAGCAGTTGCTAATCACTACCGGCAAGCCATACGTATGATAATAGGCGCGTACGAAATGGTCGCTACTCGCTTTACTAGCCGAGTAGGGCGAGCGCGGGTCATAAGGTGTTTGTTCAGTAAAATAGCCTGTGGCACCTAGAGAACCGTACACTTCATCCGTAGAAACGTGATAGAACAATTTGCCGCTGTAATCCCCTTGCCAAGCGGCCTTTGCGGCATTTAATAAATTCACGGTGCCGAGCACATTGGTTAGAATAAAGGCCGAGGGGTCTTTGATCGAACGATCTACATGGCTCTCGGCTGCTAGATGAATGACCCCATCAAAAGCATACAACTTAAAAAGCTGGGTAACTGCCTCGTAATCGCAAATATCTACTTTATGGAAATGATAATTAGGGGCATCCTCTACTTCCCGAAGGTTCTCTAAATTACCAGCGTAGGTAAGCGCGTCGGCGTTCACAATTTGGTAGTCGGGGTAACGCTTTACCAGTAGTTGTACTAGGTGCGTACCGATGAAACCTGCGCCACCTGTAATCAGCAGTTTTTTGCTCATGCTTTGTTTATTTTATCCTGTTCAGGGTGTATCTGAACTGCAAAGATAAACGAAAAGTGGTAGCCCTCTCGTATATTTTAACCTTTTCGCTTTGCTAACACCTATTCGCTAACACCTAGACTTGTTCCACACTACTATACTTGAATCGATGTGGTTCGGGCGAAGCCCGAGCCGCCAACGCTAGTAGTCTGTGCTTATGTCGGTTGAGCAGGAATAAGTAAGCAGGCACAGCGTATCCAACGGACTCATTGCGCGCTCACCCAGCCCCAGCACCCAATACGGGCAGGCGGGCACAAGTGCAGCCTTGGATACGAGCGGGCGCAGCTCACCGCACTTGCGCTACAAAACAACCTTTGCCCCCGCGAGCGAAGCGACAGCCCACAACTGCTTATTGACACTAGCCGCCAATGCCTCTTAGCTGCTCAAAAAAGAGCTAGCGGCTCTACTTGCTTTTCAAAAAGCCCTTATCTTGCCCCTTCTAAGCGAAACAATTATGAAAATTTTGATTATCGGCGGTGGTAACATGGGGCTTACGTATGCGAAGAGCCTTCTGCGAGCGCATCTTTGCAGCCAAGAAGATTTGATGATACTCGAGCGGGCGCCGGAAAAAGTGGCCGAACTGCGCGAAGCCAAAGTGGGGCGTATTTACGACGATCCGGCCACTTGTATGCCCGAAGCCGATTTGATTATCTTGGCGGTTAAACCCCAAGATATCTCAGCTTTATTTAAAAAATTACGCAATGGCGTACATCCGCAGCAAGTCTTTTTATCCATCATGGCAGGCGTGACGATTGAGCGGATTCAAAGCGGCTTAGGAGTTGAAAAAGTGATTCGCGCTATGCCCAATTTGCCTGCTCAAATCGGAATGGGCATGACGACTTACACCGCCAGCGAAAGTGTAACACGCATTGAGCTAGTGCTCGTGCAAAACCTCCTAAACACCACTGGCAAAGCGATCTATGTAGAGCAAGAAACCGCTATTGATGCCACTACGGCCATCAGCGGTAGCGGCCCGGCCTATGTATTCTATTTTATGGATGCCATGATTCAGGCAGCGCTGCAAATGGGTTTTCCTGCACCACAAGCAGAACTGTTAGTAGCACAAACCTTCCGAGGCGCGGTGGAATTATACATGAAAAACGACCTTAGCTGCGAAGAATGGATTCGTCGGGTTTCTAGCCGTGGTGGCACCACCGAAGCGGCCATCAATACCTTCAAACAAACGTCTGTACTAGAAGATATCATTAGTGGTGCCAATGCTGCTCTGGCTCGTGCGAAGGAATTGGGACAGGGATAAAGCACGTCTTTGCATCGCTTTACCTATTTTGCGGTTCCTAATAGACACAACTTTTGGCTCACTCGCTTCTCCGAGCAATTTTGCCGCCCGATTCCGCCCCCTGTGTTGTTAGTTCTAGCGGCGTCGCGTACCTTTGCCGCTCAAATATTTGCACGATGCCCAATCCCGCCCTCTTTGCCATCTCCCCCATCGATGGCCGCTATGCTAGCAAAACGGTTGATCTACAGGCTTATTTTTCAGAATTTGCCTTGATGCGCTATCGCCTTTTGATAGAAGTGGAGTACCTCATCGCGCTACATGCACTGGATTTACCGCAGTTGCAAGGGGTTAAAATCGAGCAACTAATAGCCCTGCGCCAAGTGTATGAGCAGTTCAGCGAACAAGATGCTGAAAACATCAAGCAAATTGAGCGCAGCACCAACCATGATGTAAAAGCTATCGAATACTTTCTGAAAGCACAACTTCAAGCAGCAGGCTTGGAAGAGGTGCTAGAACTAGTGCATTTCGGCCTCACCAGCCAAGATATCAACAACACAGCAATTCCCTTGAGCTTAAAAGAAGGGCTGAAGGATGTTTTTTACCCCCAATTAGAGCAGTTGGTTAATCAATTAGCCGCCCTAGCCCAAGAATGGATGGAAGTGCCTATGCTCGCTAAAACTCACGGCCAACCCGCCTCGCCTACCCTACTCGGTAAAGAGTTAGCGGTTTGGGTAGTGCGCCTACAGGAGCAAAGTAGGCAAGTACAGCAAATTCCATTCTCCGCTAAATTTGGCGGAGCCACTGGCAATTTCAATGCCCATTATCTCACCTATCCTGCCTACGATTGGCATGGCTTCGCCCAGCAGTTTGTGAACCACACCCTAGGGCTGCAACGCTCCTACCCTACTACTCAAATTGATCACTACGATAACCTAGCCGCTATTTTTCATGGCTTTTGCCGTATTAATACCATCTTGATTGATCTGTGCCGAGATATTTGGGCCTACATCAGTATGGACTATTTCGGCCAACAAACGGTGGCAGGGGAAGTTGGTAGCAGTGCTATGCCCCACAAGGTAAACCCCATCGATTTTGAAAATGCCGAAGGCAACCTCGGTATCTCCAATGCTTTGTTTGAACATCTAGCCAGCAAGCTACCTATCAGCCGCCTACAACGCGATCTAACCGATTCTACCGTGCTGCGCAACCTCGGTATCCCTATTGCCCATTCCCTTCTAGCGGTGCAAGCCATCCAAAAGGGGCTCGGCAAACTGTTGCTGCGCAAAGAAAAGCTAGCCGCCGACCTAGAAGCTAACTGGATGGTAGTGGCCGAAGGCATCCAAAATGTTTTGCGGCGCGAGGGTTACCCCGCTCCGTATGAAGCCCTCAAAGCCCTTACTCGTGGAAAGGAAAAAGTAGGCGAGCAAAGTATCCGCGATTTCATCCATTCCCTTGCCGTAAGTGATGCCATCAAAGCGGAGTTGCTGGCGATTCGACCGGAAAATTACGTGGGCCGTTTTGTACAATAAGCGCTGCTGTCTTTTGAGCCGCTCCTCGCTCACCTAATGCCTTGGTAAGCCTAGGAAAAGCGGCTTGCTGCTGCGCTCGCAGCGGCCCTTGCAGCAGTTCGCTCAAAGCCGCAGCCAAGGTAGCC
>DAINNZ010000078.1:15682-16769 GCA_036735605.1 Lewinella sp.
TTAGCTCGTTTTGAAGCAATTCCGGTACCAAGGCTTCGTCGAGTACCAAATTCACCAAAGAAATATAGCGGGTCTTTATCAGTCGCTTGGCAATTTGATAGCTCAGCCAACCGCCTTTATAACAAACGGCTTGCGGCACTTCAAATAAGGCCGTTTCCAAAGTAGCCGTGCCGCTGGTCACTAATGCCGCCTCCGATTCCGCTAATAAGGCATAGGTTTGCCCAATCACAAACCTACAAGTGGGTGGCCGCTGCGCTACGCCCGCTAACAACTGCTGATAAAATGCCAAATCCTGGGCAGGTGCCACCGCAATAACGTAAGTATAGGCAGGATGCCGAGCCGCCGCCGCTAGCATAATAGGCAAAACGCTGCTAATTTCCTGCTTTCTAGAGCCTGGCAAAAGTGCCACAATGGGGGTCGTAGGACTGGCCATAGCCGCTCCCCCTTTTAGATCAATCCATCGCAAGGGGTCGGGCTTCGCGGCCCGAAAATCGGCTACTACATCCAACAATGGATGCCCCACATACTGTACCTCATACCCATAAGCGGCATAAAAATCCTTCACAAAAGGAAGCACGACATACATCTGATCTACACTAGCCTGTATAGTAGCTACCCGACCAGAACGGGAAGCCCACACCTGCGGACTAATATAATAATGCGTATTAAAACCGGCTGCTTTAGCCCAAGGCGCAATCCGTAAATTAAAACCCGAATTATCGATAAAAATCAGTCGATCGGGCTGAAAAGCCATAATATCTTGTTTGCACTGCCAAATAAAAGCCGCCAATTTGGGTAGTTTCTTGAGCACTTCCGCAAATCCCATAATCGCTCGCTCTCTGTAATGTACCACCAACGTACCCCCCACCGCCTGCATCCGATCACCACCCCAAAAACGAAAAACAGCCGCAGCGTCTATCGCTTGGATAGCCTGCATCAAATAAGCCGCATGTAGATCGCCAGAGGCCTCCCCTGCTAATAAGTAGTATTTCATCGCAGGCAAAGGTAAGGCGATTCGGTGGATTCAATCATGCTCTTCAACCATAGTTAAATTTGTCGCGCTAACCAGTCCTGCCTTTTTAACTCT
>DAINNZ010000078.1:16779-17231 GCA_036735605.1 Lewinella sp.
TACCCTCTCCCATCTTATTGGCTGCCGCTTCACTCGCCCTGTTGTCTAAAAGCGGGCATAAATGCAGGGGCAAGAATTTCTTTATAGCGCAAGCGTTTCCAAAAAGCAACGATACCTAGCTGTCAACGGCACAATGGCTCTTTTACACCTTTCTGGCGGTTGGCTTTTAGCTTTTAGCGGCACCCTTCCACCCTTCGGCAGGCTACTTCGACTACGCTACTTCGGCTACGCTCAGCACGAGTCAGCACGAGTCAGGGCATCGCCCTTCCACCCTTCGGCAGGCTCAGTTTCTGCGAAGGTATAGTTTGCTGCCGCGCAAGCCGCCCGGATGGGGCTGGGCTTGGCCAGCAGTGCGCAACACCGAGCGATAGCGAGCCAGGCGGGTGGCGACCCGAAGGGCTACGGTTTCTACATAACTTTACAAAATACTGTTTTTCTCCCCAATTCCCGAG
>DAINNZ010000079.1:0-17137 GCA_036735605.1 Lewinella sp.
CCGACAACGGCACCCCGACATACTGATTCAATATCACGGGCACTCCACCCCTGGTTTCTCTGTCGTTTCCTCCCTAGAAGCCGCTAGGGCCGGTGCTAATTTCATCGATGTTGGCATGGAACCCTTGAGCTGGGGCACCGGCCACGCCGATCTGCTCACCGTTCATGCCATGCTGAAAGATGATGGCTTTAGCCTACCCGATATCAACACCGCCGCTTACATGGAAACGAGAAGCCTGAGCCAATCGTTTATCGACGATTTCCTAGGCTACTATATTGATCCCCAAAACCGTATGATGAACAGCCTCCTCATTGGCCCAGGCCTGCCAGGCGGCATGATGGGAAGCCTTATGGCCGACCTCAACAACAACCTCGCCTCCCTCAACAAGTGGCTCGCCAAGAATAACCAAGCCGCCATCAGCCAGCAAAGCCTTCTTTTGCGCTTATTCGAAGAGGTAGAATACGCCTGGCCAAAGCTAGGCTACCCACCCCTAGTGACCCCCTATAGCCAATACGTAAAGAACCTAGCCTTGATGAACGCCCTGCAAATCATCAAAGGGAAGGAACGCTGGAGCATGATCGACGAAAATACCTGGGCCATGATCCTCGGCCGATCCGGGCAGCTCCTAGGCGAACTAGGCGCAGAAATTAAAGCCCTCGCCCTCGCCCAAGGCCGCGAGTTTTACCACGGCAACCCCCAAGACCTCTACCCCGATGAACTAGCCGGCTATCGCCAAAAAATGCAAGAAAAAGGATGGCTCCTAGGGGATGAAGAAGAGGAATTGCTGGAATATGCCCTGCACCCACAGCAATACGAAGCCTTCCAATCAGGCCAAGCTAAAGCAAAATTTGAAGAAGACCTCGCGAAGCAAAGAGCAAAGGCGCAAGCAGGAACAGAAATAGCGGCACCTGCGCCCACCACAAGCCTTGCCCCTGCACTTGCTGCCAATATAAATACCCCTAATCCATTAGCTACCAACCCGCCACCCAAAAACCTAACGATTACCGTGGACGGAAAGGCGTATAAAGTGGGCATCCGCTACGAGCAGGAGTCTGCTTCAACACCAGCAATTCCTACCACTTCAGCGGCAAATAGTTCTACCGGCTCCAGCCCTACACTGCCTCCAGCAGTGATTGGGGAGGCAGCCACCGCTGTTATCACCGCACCGCTAGAGGGCAAATTCTTCCTAACCCGCGATGCCGCCGATAAAGCCATTACGGTGGGCGATACCATCCGAATCGGCGACCCCATCGGCTATATTGAAGCCATGAAAGTAATTAATGCTGTTACGGCCGACAAAGCAGGCAGGGTGCTAGCGATCGAAGCACGCCACGGGGAAGAGATCGGAGAAGACGACGTCATTATCCGCCTAGCCTAATATACCTATGGATTTTATCTACCGATTTTTCGAAATGACCGCCTTCGGGGAACTAGTCGCGCAGCCAGAGCAAGGCGTGATGTTACTCCTGGGCTTGCTGCTGTTGTACTTAGGTATTTTCAAAAAATATGAGCCCCTACTACTGGTGCCAATTGGCTTTGGAGTACTACTAGCTAATATACCCGGCGGCAATATGGCGGTGGTGAGTGAAGCTGGCCATGAAGAACTGTTCAAAAAAGGCATTCTGAAGCTAAGCGAGGAACGCGGTATCATGAACCTGCTCTATTATGGGCTGATTAAAACCGGTTTGCTGCCGCCGCTCATTTTTATGGGCGTAGGTGCTATGACTGATTTTGGGCCCATGCTACGCAACCTGCGGCTAGCTTTTTTTGGTGCCGCAGCACAGTTAGGCATCTTCATCGTGATTATTGCTGCGGTCTTGTTGGGCATGCCAATCAAACAAGCTGCTGCGCTCGGTATTATTGGCGGCGCGGACGGCCCTACGGCCATCTACACCAGCATCATATTGGCACCCGAATTACTAGGCCCTATTGCTATTGCGGCCTACAGCTATATGGCCTTGGTACCTGTTATTATACCGCTAGTGGTACGCTTTACCATGACGACCAGCGAATTAAAAATCAATATGAAACAACAGGATTTGCAGTACCCCTCCCGAACGCAAATCCGCGATATGCAACGAGTCAAAATACTCTTCCCGATTGTGTTGATCCTGCTGGTCAGTTTAATAGTGCCTTCGGCAACGCCACTGCTAGGCATGCTCTTATTTGGCAACCTTATCAAGGAAATTGGGGCTGCTACCAACCGCCTGTTCACAGCCGCTTCGGAAACCATTATGAATGCTGCTACCATTTTCCTAGGCCTGAGTGTAGGCGGCACGATGACGGCTGCTACTTTTCTCGACAGTCAGACACTCTTCATCATAGCAGGTGGCTTTCTTGCCTTTTCCATTTCCATAGCGGGTGGTATCGGGGCTGTGAAAATATACAATCTTTTTGCTCGAAAGAAGATTAACCCCCTAATTGGTGCTACGGGACTGAGTGCCGTGCCAATGGCTTCCAGGGTGGCTAACGAGATAGCGCTCCGGCATGATCCGCGCAACCACATTTTGCAGTATGCCATGGCTAGTAATATCGCAGGGGTAATTGGCTCGGCCGTAGCAGCCGGGGTGCTGATCGCCCTACTCCAATAGTAGTTTAAGGCTAAGCTCCCAAGGCAGCTAAGGGAGGAAGAAACGCAACTACTAAAAAAGCCGCTGGGCAATCAGATTGGATTGCCCAGCGAGAGCTTTTTGGTGCAGCCAAAGGCGGGAAGAACAAGTGAGAAATTATCCAAGCACCTCGATTCAAGTATATACGCTAGATAAGTTGAAAACTAGCCGCCAGTTCTTCCTGTAAAATGGGTTTCAGGTGATCGGCGGCTTCCAAAATAAGTGTCTCACTACTCGGAAAAGGAGCCGGACGATTACCGATCCGATTGCGGCTATCGCTGCTCAAGGCGCGGCGGTCGCCATTAAAGGTGCTGGCATAATGCTCGAAAATAGCTTCTCCTGTAAGCGCGCGCCGGTCGAGTTGCCGGCCACTTCGGCTATCAAAAAGCAGCAATTCACCTTGTACGATAGCCGATTTAGTTTGGTACACCTCTAGCACCTCTGCGCGAACGATTACTTTTCGCGGGCGCTTAATATCGTTACCGAGGCTATCTTTAGCGACGTTGCCATTCACATCGAGCACATACTCCTCCCCGTCGGTTACTTCTTTCTCGTCGGTGTAGCTGCGCTCGCTGATGCGCTCTGGGCTTACATCGATTTGACGTATCACAATCTTAGCATGATAATCATAAGCCAAACCAGACTGCGCCGGCAAGTGAAAACGGCGCCAGCGGCTATCCATCCCCTTTGTGTTAACGGCTAACAGCTCCTGCTCAAAGCCCGCTGGAAGATAAGCCCGCGTGGCGTTTTCTAGCTGCAAAGTTACATATACAATACCTAGCACTTCTGCTTGGCGCATCAGGCTAGGGGTATCGCGGTAATTGCTCAAATACTGCTGTACCTCTTCAAAAGATTGGTAGGCAGCTCGAGCGGAGGCTTTATCTCCTCTTTCGCCCTCGGCTAACAAGCTACGCCCTCGCTGATATAGCTGCTCGGCGGCTTGCGATCTAGCCTCCGCTAGAAGCGGCTCCACACGAACGAAGGTGAAATCCGTTTTAATGCCTTGTTTATCAACGAGTGGTAAAAGTGGGCGAATTTTCTCCTGCCGCTTGTCGATATCGCGATAAATACGGAACACGCGCGTCCAATCAGTGCTAGCCCCTTGCTCTCTGAGCCGGCTGGCATTACGTAAGTCGCGGTCGTTGGCTGCTTCCAAAGCTTGGCGTGCGGCGGCAATGTATTTTGGGTTGGGAGCTTGCTTCCCACTCATTTTTCTTTGCGCTAGTGCAATAGCTTCATCGTAATTGCCTGTATCTACTAACTTATCTATAGAAGTACAAGCAGCTGCAGTGAAAATGAATAAACTAACGAGTAATAGGAAGGAAATGGGGTGATTCTTCATAGCTGCGTTCTTTTGTGAATATGCTTATGAAGCAAAAATAAGTCATCCCGCCATAGTAAGGTGATAAAGGCGCGTTAATAGCCTCTTAAATATTGTTAAAATAGCAATGGCCTCCTCTAAGCAGCCTTAGCGGTGAATGCAGGAAGCCTGCCACCTATCTAGTAGGATTGGGTTTGGCAGAAAAGCGGTCTAGTAAAAACACCAAAGCAAAACCCAGCACAGCTGCCAGCACAACACCTAAGACGAAGG
Organism: Lewinella sp.; assembly: GCA_036735605.1. Taxonomy (GTDB): domain Bacteria; phylum Bacteroidota; class Bacteroidia; order Chitinophagales; family Saprospiraceae; genus Neolewinella. Next base: position 4,201 of record DAINNZ010000079.1, read on the forward strand.
GAGTACCTTCATATAGCGTTGGCCATACGTTTTTTTCTAGTAATGGCACGAGTTCCCCTTTGCTATTCGTGCGGCTTGTGAGCACATTACGCCAAGGCCAAAGCTTGTTTAGCGAACCGAGCATAAAGCCTGTCAATAAAGCTAGCGTGGGGTAAGGGAAACGATTGAAAGTATAGGTGAGCACACGGCTAAAAGTGGCTAAGCCCACCAAACAACCCAAGCCAAAAGCCAGAAAGGTAGTCAACTGAGACAGATCACCCGAAAGCAAGTCACGTAGAGCAGAAAAAACAATGGTGTACATGCCTAGTAAAATCAAAATGAAACTACCGGAAATGCCTGGTAAAATCAGTGCTGAAATGGCCACCATACCCGCTAAAAACACTAAGAAGGGATGCTCGCTACCGCTCAGTGGATGCAGTACCGTAAGCACATAAGCTACTGCAGTGCCAAGTAGCAACAACAACACTTCTGCTAAGCCCCAGCGAGCCACCTGCCGAAAAATATAAATGACCGAAGCGATAATGAGCCCAAAAAAGAAAGCCCACACCACCGGCGGGTAGTGTTGTAGCAAAGCCGTGATGGTAAAAACGGCGATGACTAAGCCTGCTACCATACCGCCACCAAGAAGCGCTAAAAAATCACCATCTATCCGCTGCCAAACGGCTCGGACGCCTTGCCGCCGAAGCAGTCCAAAAAGGGAAGGATCCAGTAAATGCCGAATAGCCGCTAACAAACGCTCGTAAATACCCGTGATAAAAGCCAATGTACCGCCGCTAACGCCTGGTATGGCCTCTGCCATACCCATGGCTAGGCCTTTCAATACTAGAATGATCTTTTCTGTCATGGGCGCAAAGGTAAGTATCTATTCCCTATCTTTGCCCCACAGCCTATAAAACAAAAAATGATGAATCGAAGAATTTTCCTCAGCCGCGCCTTCTACGGCGGTTTGCTCCTTAGTAGTAGCGCTGCTGCACTAGCGGCCGCTCCCGCTGCTCGCCGAGGTACACAGCTGACCATACTGCATACCAACGACTGGCACAGCCGCATAGAGCCCTTTCCGGATGGCGCTGGGCGTAATGCAAACCAAGGAGGGGCAATCCGTAGAGCGGCTATGATTGACCAGATCAGAGGCCAAGAAGAACAGGTATTACTCTTGGATAGTGGTGATGTCTTTCAAGGAACTCCTTACTTCAATTTCTTCGCCGGCGAGCTAGAGTTTAAACTGATGAGCCAAATGGGCTACGATGCAGGCACCATCGGTAACCACGATTTTGATGCAGGTATCGAAGGGCTCGCCAAACAACTACCGCACACCAACTTCCCCCTTCTTGTGGCGAACTACGGTTTCAAGGATACTCCCCTGGAAGGGAAAACCAAAGCTTATCATATCATTGAGAAAGGGCCTATTCGTATAGGAATCTTCGGCTTAGGCATCGAACTAGAAGGTCTAGTGCCTGCAAATCTCTATGGTAAAACGGTTTATCAAGAACCACTGGCCATGGCTAATCGGACGGCTAAGCTACTTAAAGTAGATAAAAAATGCGATCTAGTCATCTGCCTATCCCACCTAGGACATCGCTACAAAGATAATAAAATCTGTGATGTTGTATTGGCCGCTCAGTCGCGCCACATCGATCTTATTCTAGGCGGCCACACCCATACCTTCTTGCGTAGTCCCGAGAGTATCAACAACCTAGATGGCGAGCCAGTCATTGTTAATCAAGCTGGCTGGGGAGGGCTTCGGCTTGGCAGACTCGACCTTCAGTTCGATCAAAGCCGTAAACAAGCTTGCGTAGATTGTAAAACGTTAATCGTAAGCTAGTAAACTTGCTAACGCAAGCTTAAAGCAAGGCTTATATATATAAAAAAAATAACATTGTTAACAGCGGTGGTGCTAAAGAAAAAGTCGCCACCGCAAAACAGAAAAAACTTTCAAAAAAAGCTGCCCATTTATTTGCATTTGTGCCTCTAATGACCCCATATTTGCGACCCGACCGAACAGCAGTTCCAACGGAATCGAACAATTACTAAGCCGCCAAATCGCTTCCTTGCGATTATCATTCAATTCATCTTGGCGCCATAGCCCCTAGGGCAGTGCTTGGTGCTTGTTCAACACTAATTTACTGATACACCAACATTTTTTCATCCGATCGGCCTTGGGATTACCTCCCAAATCCGCTTGCAAAATGTTTGCCCTACTATGACCATGGATCACGCCACAGTTTGGAAATCTTGCCTTCAATCGATTCGTGAGCGCGTTGACGCTCAGAGTTTCCGAACGTGGTTTGAACCCATAAAACCGGTTAAGCTAACTAGTAATGAGCTAACTATTCAGGTGCCCCATCGCCTCTTCTATGAGTGGTTAGAGGAACACTACGTGGACGTGCTAAAAACTAGCCTACGTTCCGCACTAGGTGATAATGGCCGCCTTTTGTATCAAATCATCAACCAGAAGGCTAACGGCGGCCCTGCCCCTAGCCATGAAGCAGCCGCTGCCCCTGCGTCAGCCAAACTTAGTAGCCAGCCTTATGCGGATAAGATTCGCAACCCCTTTGTCATCCCAGGGATTGAAAAACCGAAAATTGAGAGCAACCTCAATGGCCGCTTTACCTTCGCTAACTTTATTGAAGGCGATTGTAACCTCCTTGCACGCAACGCAGCCAAAGCAGTTGCCGACCGCCCAGGCAACACGGCCTTCAATCCACTCGTAATACATGGCAATGTAGGGCTAGGTAAAACCCACCTACTGCAAGCTATTGGTAATCATGTGGCAGAGAAGTTTCCGCGCAAAGCCGTTCTCTATGTCAGCACCGATGAGTTCACCAACCAGATCATTAACTCTATCCAAAATAATGCGACTAGTGATCTGCTCAATTTTTACCAGCATGTGGATGTCTTATTAGTGGACGATATTCAGTTGCTCTACAACCGAACCAAAACACAAGACATTTTCTTCAACTTATTCAATACCTTACGGCAAAACAACAAGGCCGTTGTGCTCACTTGCGACCGGCCTATCAAAGACCTCAACATCGAAGAGCGGCTCAAAAGCCGCTTCATGTGGGGTCTCACGGCTGACCTGACGCCCCCCGATTTAGAGACGCGCATGGCGATCCTATCCGCTAAAGCTTTCACGGAAGAAGTGCAGATACCTAGTGAGGTGGCCGAATTTATCTGCTTTCATATCCAAGCCAATATTCGCCAATTAGAAGGTGTACTCAATAATCTCGTCCTCTACCGTGGTATCGCCGGTAAAGAAATCGATATCAGTCTAGCCAAGGAAGTACTACGCAATTTCGTTAACGAAATCAATAAAGAAGTAACGCCAGAGGTTATTCAAAAAACAGTAGCTGATTATTTCAGCTTGGAGGTAGAAAAGCTGCAATCAACCACCCGCGTTCGGCAGGTCGTCATGGCTCGGCAGATCAGCATGTTCTTAGTCAAGAACTACACCGATAAAAGCCTCAAGGCGATTGGCAACCTATTCGGCGGCCGCGACCATTCCACAGTGCTCTATTCTATCAAAACCGTTCAGGACTTGATGGAAACCGATGATGAGATCAAGAAAACCATGGAAGAGCTCGATCGAAAGATCAAGATGGGCCAAGGAGAATAACGTACCCAGGATCGATATGATCGTTGAGCAACAATTTCACGGCCCTCCCCAAAGTGGCAACGGTGGCTACAGTTGTGGCCTTATTGCTGAGCAGCTCGACTTTACAGCCGAGATAAGCCTGCGGCAGCCCATTCCCTTGGATACGCCACTCGAATTGCAGCAACAACCTGATGGAAGCTACCAATTGCTAGCGCAGGAAGCCCTCATTGCAACGCTGCGACCCAGTGAACTGGCGCTTGAACTCCCGCCCCCTATCTCCTTTCAAGCGGCTAGCCATGCCAGCCAGCACTACATTGGTCATCAGCAAGCGCTAGCTTATCCCTCTTGCTTCGTTTGCGGGCCTCAACGAGCTAAAGGGGAAGGCTTGCACATCTTTGCTGGCCCAGTTGCTGATACGCCTTATTATGCAGCACCCTGGCAGCCCGCAGCGCACTTAGCCGATGCTACCGGCCAAATTCCCCTGCGCTTTATTTGGGCCGCCCTCGATTGCCCAGGAGCCTACGCAGCTATGGGGCAAAAAGCAAAAAACTTACTACTTGGTCGGATGTGCGCACAAGCCTACCGGCCGCTACCCCCCCTTTGCGATACCCTTGTAATGGCTTGGTGTATCTCCCAAGAAGGCCGCAAATCAGTAGTGGGAACCGCCCTCTTCAATACCCATAACCAATGTATTGCCGCCGCACAGGCTACTTGGATTGAGGTAAAGGAATGAGCCTGCCGAACAACTCTACTAACAAGTGCTGGCACAAAGTGTCCAGACAAACAGGTACGGACTCGTTGCTCTCGCCCAGGCCCAGACCCAGTACGCCCAAGCGGGCATAAATGCAGGGGCAAGGCTTTACGTGGTAGCGCAAGAGTATAAAAAAGTGCTGCTAAAACCGAGTGTTCTCTCGCGCAAAGCGCCTACACTTAGCGGCCACTACCCCTCTTGAAAACTTAAAAAAATCTTAATTTCAACTAGTAGTTGGTTATTTACAAAGAGAAATAGCTATTTTGAGCACTCTATCACTTTGTAAATCTATACCGTATGCATCGTCTAAAACAAATACTATTCTTTTTATTATTAGCTACCATTGCAGCACAAGGAACTTTAGCTGCAGCCATTGCGCCCACCCTTGACCAGGCCCAAGCCCAACAAAGCAGCACTTTGGACAACCAAGCTTTGGCCAACCAAGCTTCCATCAACCTACGCGAAGACAACAACCGAGCAATTGCTGAAAAATTAGGGCGTAAACTAAGCTTGAAAGAAAAGATTGCCTTCAGCGTCATTCGGGGAAAGCTCCGTAAGGCGGAGCGAAAGGCTAGTGCCTACGATCCCAGCCGCCGTGATGGACTACCGGTTGCTTCCTTAGTGCTGGGCATCCTAAGTATTTTGGGCCTAGGCATCTTTTTTTTCCTTCCCTTGTTAGCAGTCATTTTTGGTGCAACAAGCTTGAAGCGCAACCGGTACGTGGATCAGCCTCGCTATAATATGGCTATTTGGGGCATCGTTTTAGGTGGTATATCGCTCCTATTCTTCCTCTTGGCTATACTAGTACTCTTCGCATTATTGGCAACTTTATAAAAATTCCTCGTCTGGCATTTTTATCTTCCCTCCAAATTTTATACCTTCGCCGCGCAATATCGCCAAGGCTGCTTTTGTTAATGGAGCAAAGCTTAGCGAAATAAAAGCACAAGCGGCTTGTTACTTTTCCCAAGATTGTACATTATGGGAACGTGCATAAGCAAAAAGAGCGACTGCTATTGCTATGAACAACCAATTTTCATCCACGAAAACAGTAAACAATTTTCACTTTATGAGTTTCCTTCATTCAAAAACTTTCAAGTACGTTAAGAACTTAATCATCGGTCTGGGTGCTACCCTCGTAATGATTGGTGCGCTCTACAAAATCCAATCTTGGGAGATGCCTAACATCGGTGGTGTAACGGTCGATATGCTTTCTGTGGGGCTTCTAGTAGAAGCGTTCCTCTTCGGTATGCTTGGCTTACTTGGACCAGAACCCGACTACTACTGGGAAAAACTATACCCAGGCCTAGATAAGCACGATGCAACCATCCAGCCCCTCACAGCAGGTGGTGTAAGCAGCCCGATGACCCCTGCGCTCAATGGCGAGGTGGTTGAGCAGCAGCTAGGCGGTATGCTCAGCGAGCTACAAACCATGTCGAAAAGTATGAGTAGCCTAAAAGCACTACAAGACGCTGACTTCAGCGGCACGAGCGAACAAATCCGCCAAATGGGCAACTTCTACGCGAAGTTGAACGAAGCAATGGCCGACTTAGCAGAGACAGCCGACGATACTAAGCAATATAAAGTACACATGCAACAACTAAACACCAACTTGGGGCAGTTGAACAATGTGTATGGCAACATGATCGGCGCTATGCGCGGTGGTTTACAATAATTAAACCACCCCTCCGAAATTCATTCATTGTAGAATTAAGTTGTGCTTTATGCTACCCATTCTGCTACTACGAGCTAGTAGAAGAAACTTAGCAAATTGAGTTGCAACGTTTAAAAGATAAAATATGTCAATTCCAAAGGAACCAAGGGCATTGATGATCAATATCATGTACTTGGTACTGACCGCCATGCTAGCCCTCAACGTATCCGCGGAGGTTATGAACGCCTTCTTTACGCTTGACAATGGCAATAAGAACAGCATGAAAGTGGTCGATGATCAGCTAGGATCAACCGTTTCCAGTTTAGAAGATTTGCTGAATGACGATTCTAAAGCCAGTTTTCGCCCCATTTTGCCAGCTGTAACCGAGGTTAGAACTGTCGCTGCTGAATTCAATGCGTTCGTTGACGAACTACGCAATGTGCTAATTGATGCAAGTGGCAATAAAGACGGTGAAGTGAACGAAGGCGACTACAAAGAAGGTCACGCTGGCGATATCCACTATATCCGGGGTAAAAAGGACAAGGACGTTACCACTCGCTTGTTAGTTTTAGGAGACCCAAAATACAATGGTGGAAATTCCTACGGCGCAGAGCTAAAACAGAAAATCAGTGAGACGCGAGATAAGTTGATTGCGGCTTATAGCAAACTGTTAAACGAGCATGGTGAAGCAATGGATCAAGACAAAGCAAGTATTGAAAAACTCATTCAATCAGTTGCTAATGACATGGCTTTCAAAATTGATGACGAGACCTGGAAGAGCTCCAAAGACAAGAAAAGCTGGGAAGATTTCAAGTTCCGTCAAATGCCAGTTGCAGCGGTAATGCCTTTATTGAGTCAAATGCAGTCTGACTTGAAAGTATCCGAAGCCAATATGGTGAACAGCATGGCACAATTGGCAGGTGGTAGAAAAATTGATTTCGACCAATTCTTCCCTGTAGTAGCTGCCGATCGTAGCTATGTAGTAAGCGGCGAAAGCATCAAGGCTAAGATTTCAGTAGGTACCTATTCATCTTCCCTAGACCCAGCCAATGTGACCATTATGGCTGGCGGTCGGCCTTTGTCCATTAACAGTGACGGTACTGCGGAGCTAAATATACCAGCTTCTGGCGTGGGGCAAAGAACCATCCCGCTTTCAGTAGCGGTGAAGAATCCATTGACCAATAAAGTGACAGAAGGGAAAGGTGAGTTCGTTTACGAAGTAGGTGCTCGCTCTGTAGCAGTATCTGCCGACAAGATGAACGTATTTTACATCGGTGTTGACAACCCGCTGAGCGTTTCTGCCTCTGGTGTTTCTTCTAACGATGTGCGCGTCAATTTCGGCGGTCCTATCTCTGGCACGGGTAGTGGTAGCAAATGGACTGTAAAGGCCAACTCTCCTGGCGATGCTACCATCACGGTATCCGCTAATGGTACTACGCTTGGTAGCTTTCCTTTCCGTGTGAAGCGTATTCCCGATCCGCAAGCTCGTATGGCCAACAAAACGGGTGGTACGTTAGGTACAGGTGAAATGAAAGCTCAACGCGGCGTACTTGCTATCCTAGACGGTTTCGACTTTGATGCACGCTGCGACATTGTCGGCTACGACTTGGTGTATGTGCCAAAACGAGAAGACCCGATTCTCTCTAGCAACCCAGGCCCTAGCTTCAATGCGAAGTCTGCGCAATTAATTGAGCGTGCTCGCCCAGGTGATGCCTATTACTTCAACAACGTAAGAGCTAAATGCCCCGGTGATGCCGCTAGCCGTGAGATCAACAGTATGGTCTTCACGATTAAGTAAGCCGAAGCCGTAGGCTCAACAACGATTGGTGGTAAAGCCCCTAAGTGAATAGTCGCTTAGGGGCTTTTTATTGCCATCGCGGGGTATAAACAGGCGAATTCGAGCCGTCTTCCCGATCTTGGCCAGCTCGCTTAGCGGGTGAAAACGTTAAAGTTTGGAGAGAAAACCACTTTTTCTCATATTTATGTACTAGCTGGCTTGCTTTGGGCGTTTGAAGGTGGTATTTTCGCCCCGCCCTAGGTGGCAAGCATTTAACAAATCAATCAACTAATGAAGTTAGCTGTAAAATTATTCGCATTCCTTCTTTGCCTAAGTACGGCACTAACAGCGCAAGTACCTGGCAACGTTATGCTCTCTGGCGAGCCAGACACCCAGGTTCCTGGCGACTTTCTAGCACCCGTTAATGATGTAGCCACGCCACACACCATCGGGGAAAGAGCGATCTTAGCCTACGACCATGTGCGCGAAGCAGATGTGATGTATAAAAAGTTTGTTTGGCGCGTACTTGATATTCGCGAGAAAATCAATTTGCCTTTTGCCTACCCTGAGCGCCCCTTCCTCACGGTATTGATGGAAGCTGCTGATGCTGGTAAAATCCAGCTATATAGCACGCTGGATGATGACTTCACGACTCCGCTCACCGATGATGAAAAAGGGGCTATGGGTGGTAAGCCAGATACGATCACTACCTACGACCCGATCACGTATGAAGAAAAGTTGGAAGTGGTTTTCAATGAGCTAGACGTAACAGACGTAAAGCGCTTCCGGATCAAGGAAGCTTGGTTTTTCGACAAAGAATCTTCTACCATGAAAGTTCGTATTCTGGGTATTGCTCCTGTGATCGATGAGTATGATGAAAATGGCAACTTCTTGTATGAGCGCCCCATGTTTTGGGTAAATTACCCAGCCGCCCGTCAAGTTTTAGCGCAGGAGCAAGCCTACGCTTTCGGTAATGATGCTGGCAATCGTAGCTGGGAAGACGTGCTGGAGGCTCGCTACTTCAGCAGCTATATCTTCAAGTCTAGCAATGTTTATGATCGCCGTGTTAGTGCCTACCTTCAAGGCCGAGATGCCCTGATGGAGGGTGACCGCATTAAACAAGAAATCTTCAACTACGAGCACGACCTTTGGTCATACTAGTTTTTTGTTGAACAATGGTTATAAAAAAGCCCGGCCTAAAGTTTATAGGTCGGGCTTTTTTTGTGGCCTAATTCTAGCAATTTCATAGGAGTAAACTTCGTTTTAAAAGAGTTGGCCATCGACTAGGACGTGGCTACACTTGCGCTACCAATTGGCCCTTGCCCCTGCCCATTTGGGCAAAACATACTATAAGTCTATTCCTAGAAGATAGACGCTATGAATATCTTGAGACCAAGCGAACAAGAAAATTCAACGATTCGACTACTCAATACGTGTTTAACCCGCTACCGCTAGTGTGCTACTAGTTGGTAGCAACAAATACCCAATGTATGAGAGTAGTTTTTGTTAGTTTGCTGTACTGGTTCATTGTTTTTTTAGGGGTTGCCCCCCCCCTATCGGCACAGCGAGGGGTGGATGGGAAGCCTGTGGGCTTTCCGACTCCGGTAAACGACGTAACAGTGGATGCACCCAATCTTGGAGAGCGGCGAGTGCTAGCCTATGAGCCGGTGCGAACGGCTGATGTGATGTGGAAGCAGTTCACGTGGCGCGTTATTGATATTCGCGAAAAAATGAATCTTCCATTTGCTTATCCGGAGCGCCCCTTTATGCAAATCCTGCTAGATGCAGCCAGCGATCAGCGCATTGCGCTCTACAGCACCGTGGATGATGATTTTAGTACGCCTTTAAGTGCTGCGGAGCAGCAAGCCATTCGGGGCACTTTCGATACGATACTCGTTGGTAATCCTCTTACTGGGCAATCGGAGCCACAAGTAATTTTCAATCAGCTCGATGTAGCTAGCGTACAACGCTTCCGCTTAAAGGAAGTTTGGTTCGTGGATCGGGAATCGAGTACCCTCAAAGTACGTATTGTAGGCATTGCCCCTATAATAGATGAATACGATGAGTATGGAAATTTTTTATATGAAAGGCCCCTTTTTTGGGTCAACTACCCAGCTGCTAGAGCTGTACTAGCAGGTGAAATGGCCTTCACCTATGGGAATGCTGCGAGCCTGCGGAGTTGGGAAGATGTATTAGAAAGCCGCTACTTTAGTAGTTATGTCTATAAGGCCAACAACGTATATGACCGCCGCATCCGCGACTATGCAGCAGGCCGATCAGCGTTACTGGAAGGGGAAAAGATATCGCAAAGCATCTTCAATTATGCCCACGATTTAGGGTCTTATTAGTAAAAGGCGGAAAAAAAGTGTCCTTGCCCTTGCGATGACACTTTTTTTGTGCCGTAATAGTTCTACCTTTGCGGCCATTCATTAAAGACCCCTTTATGATCTTGCGAACTGAAATTGCGAAAATTCTTCAAAACCCGCCCTTGGGTAATGAAGTAACCGTTATGGGCTGGGTGCGAGCTTGGCGCTCTGAACGCTTTATTGCTCTTAACGACGGCTCTACGTCGGGGAATTTGCAGGTTGTAGTCAATGCGGACGATTTTGACGCTGCGCTGATTGATCAGATCAGCTTCCATGCCTGTTTAGGTATCACCGGTACCTTAGTAGAGAGCCAAGGCAGTGGCCAAGCAGTAGAGATCTTGGCCAATAAGTTGACTGTATTTGGTGGCAGCGACCCTAACAGCTATCCTCTGCAGCCCAAGCGGCAAACGATGGAGTTCTTGCGAGAAAAAGCGCAATTTAGGATGCGTACGAACACCTTTTCAGCGGTTTTTCGCATTCGGCATGGGGTCGCCTATGCTGTTCATAAATACTTCCACGATCGTGGCTACTATTATTTGCACTCACCGATTATTACGGGTAATGATGCGGAAGGAGCCGGCGAGATGTTCCGCGTCACTACCTTAGATATGGCGCAGCCGCCTCGCAAAGAGGATGGCAGTATCGACTATAACGAAGACTTCTTCGGCAAAGGCACTCACCTGACTGTTTCTGGGCAGCTACAAGCTGAAATTGGTGCGTTGGCTTTGGGAAAAGTCTATACCTTCGGCCCCACTTTCCGAGCCGAGAACAGCAATACCTCTCGCCACCTTTCGGAATTTTGGATGATAGAGCCGGAGGCCGCTTTCTTCGACATTGAAAATGATATGGATTTGGCAGAGGATTTCTTGAAATACCTCATCAACTTCTGCTTAGATCATTACGCTGAAGACCTTGCCTTTTTAGATCAGCGCTTACAAGAGGCAGAGAAGAACCTAGCTACCGATCAGCGCCGCCCGATGGCGCTGCTCGATATGCTAAAATTTGTGGTAGAAGACGACTTTGCGCGCATCACCTATACGGAAGCGGTGCAGATACTACAGAACTCAAAGCCTTACAAGAAGGGTAAATTCCAGTTTCCCGTAGCGTGGGGTACCGATCTACAAGCCGAACACGAGCGATATTTGGTAGAAAAGCACTTTCAAAAGCCCGTCATTGTGCGCGACTATCCTAAGGACTTCAAAGCCTTCTATATGCGCCTCAATGAGGATGAGAAGACCGTAGCGGCCATGGATATCCTCTTTCCCTACATTGGCGAAGTGGTAGGTGGTAGCCAGCGGGAAGAACGGCTAGAGGTATTAGAAAAAAGAATGACGGAGATGCAAGTGCCGCATGAAGAACTCAGCTGGTATCTTGAACTGCGCCAATTCGGTGGTTGCCCACATGCAGGTTTTGGTTTGGGTTTCGAGCGCATTGTACAATTTATCACGGGCATGAGTAACATACGGGATGTAATTCCTTTCCCAAGAGCACCTCGCTTAGCCGATTTTTAAGCCGATGGATACACTTGGCAAAAATCAATTGCGTTTAGAGCTTCTCTGGTGGGTCTTCACTTTCGTACTAACGGCCTTAGTGCTCTTGCCGATCTACGACCGGCAGATAGTTTTTCCTTTTTACACTTATAATGCGGTCTTCGTGATAGCCGCCGTGAGCCTTACCCGCTATTTGTTTTTGCTAAACATAAGTTGGCTGCGCCGTCGTTTTGTCTTGCAAGCGGCGCTGGTTTTTGTGCTCATCCCTTTATTGTTCTTTATGGGGCAGGGCTTAAATGAGTTTATCACTTACTTGGACAACGAGGGGCCTGACCATTTCGTCCGCCACTTACCTGCGAGCTACGCTACGGCCATGAATACCTATTTGCGGAGTGAATACTTTTTCTTTGGGGTCTGGGCTATCGTGGCGGGCCTACTACTCCCCTTTCGTGTCTTCCACCATGTCTGGAAGCACTATAAACGCCCTGCCACTAAGTAGGCAAAGCCCATTGTATCGGAGGCTGGCCTTGTTCAAGCAGGTAGGCATTGGCCAATTTAAAATGCTGGTTGCCTAAGAAGCCCCGATGAGCACTCAGTGGGGAAGGGTGGGCACTTTCTAACACCAAATGCTTCGTATCGTCAATAAGGCTTTTCTTCTTTTGTGCGAAAGCCCCCCAGAGCATAAATACAAGCCCCTCGCGCTCTTGGCCAAGGGCTTTAATGGCGGCATCTGTAAAGTGTTGCCAGCCCGCTTTTTGATGACTCCCAGCCCGTTGGTGTTCTACCGTAAGCATTGCATTAAGCAAAAAGACGCCTTGGCTCGCCCAACTGCTCAGATCGCCGTGGGCAGCAGGGGTAATCCCTAAACTAGCTTCCAGTTCCGTATAAATATTCCGTAAGCTAGGTGGAATGACAACACCCCTAGGTACACTAAAACTCAGGCCCATCGCTTGCCCTGGATTATGATAAGGATCTTGGCCTAAAATCACTACCCGCACGGCCTCGAAGGGCGTACAATCAAAGGCATTAAAAATCAAAGAACCTGGTGGATAGATTTTTCTAGCCGCCGCCTTCTCCGCCTTAATAAACGAAATGAGCTGCTGAAAATAGGGCTTTTCAAACTCCGCAGCTAGCACCTTCGCCCAACTTGAATGAATTTTTACTGCCATCTTGTAGTATGTTAAAGCCCTCAAGAAAAGAAAAAATAAGGACTCCTACGGCTGAGAATAGCGACAATAGCGCACAAAACTTAAAAAAAATAAAAAGTAGGTTTATCTTTGTGCTTAGCGCAATAGCCCTATATCCTT
>DAINNZ010000080.1:0-17129 GCA_036735605.1 Lewinella sp.
CCGCGTCGCTAACTGCCGCGTCGCTGGCTGCCGCGTCGCTAACTGCCGCGTCGCTGGCTGCCGCGTCGCTGGCTGCCGCTTCGCTCGCAGGGGCAAGGGCTTCTAGTCCAGCAAGGAAGGCCCAAAAGGAGCAGCTCCCTTCGTCGCCAAAGCCATAAGCATGAGCGAGTTCATGGGCTAGCACGGCAGGTTTTTGAAGGGGGTGCAAGCCTGCGTCGATGTGCCCTTCGGCTACCCAAGGCCAATAGACGCCGGCAGTGCTCCAGCGCAACAACAAGCCCTTGGGGTACAGCTGACGGCCGCGAGGTCGCCCAGGGGTGGGGTAGCCCTGTTTTTGCAAGGCTTGCTCTAGGAGCGGTCGGATGCTACCTTCCCAATCGCTAGGGAAATGAGCAGCGGTGAGGGCCGCCGTATCGCTGCTGATTTGTTGGCGCAATGCCGCCAAGGAGGCTGCTTCGGAAAAAACACGTTGCCGTAGCTCATCTAGGCTAGGCGAATAGGGGCTGAAAGCTAGTTGCTCCTCCACCGGCACACGGCCGTAATGGAAGCCCCACATCCATATAAAAGCTAATACTAGACCAGCCAAGAACGAGAAAAGGCGACTTAAACCATAACCAATAAGCCAGCAGCGGAGTGCCACTCTTGGTCTTGCGCCTGATAGCGACCCTTGCCCCTGCGAGAGCAACGAGTCCGTATTGGACACTTGTGCCCGCCTAGGCGAGAGCAACGAGTCCGTATGGACACATTGTGCCAACTTATTCGTGCTAGTTGCCGGCCAGCGCCAAAAACGGTAAATAGCCTTACCCATGGCGTACAGATGCCAAAGGATGAAAACAACAAAAAGCCAAAGTAGCGGAAAGGGAAACCAGCCGAAAAGGCTATCCCAGACCCATCGGAAACCGACAAAAAAGCCGCGGCTATATAGGCTTTCAATCCAGTCGGCAGCCAAAAAGCGGCGAAGCCCCAAGCTGAAAAGTAGCGCGGCCGCCAACCAAGCGGAGCGCCGAAGGGAAGAAGCTAAAACGTTGTTTAACGACATTTGACAGTAGAATTTGTAGGTTGATGAAACTCAATCTAGCTCGGTGACGTTTATTGATCGAAACGTCTAAAAAGACGAACGATTATTTAATACACATAAATTATAACAGTATGGCTTTTCAACTAACCGATTCCAACTTCCAAGCCGAAGTACTTGATAAAGCAGGTATAACCCTCGTGGATTTTTGGGCAGAATGGTGTGGCCCTTGCCGCATGATCGGCCCAGTAATTGAAGAATTATCAAAAGATTACGATGGCAAAGCACTCATTGCTAAGGTGGATGTGGATACTAATCCCGAACTAAGCCTTCGCTTTGGCATCCGCTCTATTCCTACTATCTTGATTCTCCGCGATGGCGAAGTGGTAGATCAAACCGTCGGTGTGGTTAGCAAGCAAGTTTTGATGAATAAGATCGAAGCCCAGCTTAGCCTAGCTTAATATACCGGAAATTATAGCTTGGCATAGCCTGCCCTTAAGCACTCTTTGGGCTTTTCATTATAACCTATGCCAAAAGCGCAGCATCCCCTTCACTTAACCGAGTGAAGGGGATTTTTGTTCCTGTCAAATTGGCGGGTTACCAATTAACTACTTTGCCATATCGACCTTTATTTAGGGATGCCAACTGCCAAAATGCGGGTCATACGCCCTAGCAAGTAGATGGCATAGGACTTGCAACGAGGTAGGCGTAAACTAATTACAAGGGGTGTTTGGCAAAATATCTTGACCTACCAACCCTAATTTTTAATGACAAACTAAAATTTATTAAACGCTATGAGTAAGATTATTGGTATCGACTTAGGTACAACCAACTCCTGCGTAGCGGTTATGGAGGGTAATGAGCCAACGGTGATCTACAACGAAGAAGGCCGTAACACTACGCCATCCATCGTCGCTTTCTTAGATGGTGGGGAACGCAAAATTGGCGAGCCAGCCAAACGCCAAGCTATCACCAACCCTACGCGCACAGTTGCCAGTATCAAGCGATATATGGGCCAGCGGTTCGATGAATCAGCTGCCGAAGTAAGCCGATCTGCCTACAAGGTAGTCAAAGGTGAAAATGGCACTACTCGGGTGGATATCGACGGTCGGCTTTATACCCCACAGGAGATCAGTGCTATGGTGCTTCAAAAAATGAAGAAAACGGCAGAAGATTTCCTCGGAACGGAGGTGAAAGAAGCGGTTATTACCGTGCCAGCCTACTTCAACGACAGCCAGCGCCAAGCCACCAAAGAAGCAGGCGAAATCGCCGGGCTCACCGTGCGCCGCATCATCAATGAGCCAACGGCCGCCGCTTTGGCTTACGGCATGGATAAGCGCTCTAAGGATATGACCATTGCGGTGTATGACTTAGGAGGGGGAACTTTCGATATTTCCATCCTCGATCTTGGCGACGGCGTTTTTGAGGTAAAATCAACCAACGGAGATACCCACCTAGGTGGTGATGATTTCGACCGCGTCTTGATCGATTTCCTAGCCGATGAATTCAAAACGCAGGAGAATATTGACCTACGCAAGGATCCCATGGCACTACAGCGCTTAAAGGAAGCTTCCGAGAAAGCTAAGATCGAGCTATCCAGTAGCATGGAAGCGGAGGTCAACCTGCCCTACATCACGGCCGTAGATGGTGTGCCGAAGCACTTGGTGGTGAAAATTAGTCGCGCAAAGTTCGAGCAATTAGCCGACGACCTCGTGCAGCGCACCTTGAAGCCCTGTGCCGAAGCACTCAAAGATGCCGGTTTGAGTAAAACGGACATCGACGAAGTGATTCTAGTAGGTGGATCAACCCGTATTCCGCGTATCCAACAAGCCGTAGAGGAATTCTTTGGCAAAAAACCCAATAAAGGGGTTAATCCCGACGAAGTAGTGGCCGTAGGTGCTGCCATTCAAGGCGGTGTACTCAGTGGCGATGTAACGGACGTATTGCTACTAGACGTGACGCCGCTTAGCCTAGGTATCGAAACTATGGGGGGCATTTTCGACGTGGTTATTGAGGCGAACTCTACGATTCCCATCAAGAAAACAAAAACCTACTCCACCGCTAGCGATAACCAGCCCTCAGTAGAGATCCACGTGTTGCAAGGCGAGCGCAAAATGGCGAAAGACAACCGACCCGTTGGTAAATTCCAGTTAGGCGATATTCCCCCAGCTCCTCGTGGTATGCCACAAATTGAAGTAACCTTTGATATGGATGCCAACGGTATCCTCAGTGTAAGCGCACAAGACAAAGGCACTGGCAAGGTACAAACTATCAAAATCGAAGCAGGTACCGGACTGAGCAAGGAAGATATCGAAAGAATGAAAGCAGAGGCCGAAGCCAATGCCGATAGCGACCAAAAACTGCGCGACCGCGTAGAAAAACTCAACGCAGCCGATCAGTTGGTTTTCCAAACCGATAAGCAACTCAAAGAGTTCGGGGATAAGATTCCTGCCGATAAAAAGGAGGCGATCGAAACCGCTCTTAATGCACTACGCGATGCCCACAAAGCGGAAGACGTAGATAGGGTAGAAACAGCCACCACCCAGCTCACCGAAGCATGGAATGCGGCTAGCCAAGATATCTACCAAGCCCAGCAAGCTACTGCCGGTGCAGACGCTGCCACAGGAGGAGACGCAGGCAGCGCAGCTACGGCTGATGATGTAGAAGACGTAGAATTCGAAGAAGTGGACGGGAATAAGTAAGCCCTGCCAGCTATAAAGTAAATAGAAAAGGCCGCTCAGTAGTAAACTGGGCGGCTTTTCTATTGTGCTACTCCACCATCCCAAATTGATCGATTAGTTGTTCCTCGCCATTACCTAAGCTAAAAACTAGTTCCTTCCAAGCAGTTCCTCGCTGCCCTAGTAACCTAATTGTACGTTTTTTATAAACTACTGTAAACAAAAAACCAGCCAAATCCAGCTCTTTTTCCTCTCGTTTTTCCTTAAGATTTTCCTCGCGATTTGTCATGCCCAAAGCATCCACTACTTGCTGTTCGTTGGGGCGTAGTGTAAAGCTCAGTTCTAGCCAGGCCGTTCCTTCTAAGCCTTTCAGTAGAATGCCACCGGGCCTTTTCGCTATAGCTATTTTGAAATTACCGAGCGGCGGCTGCACTGCATTAGTTGCAGCCAAGTCGCTGTTAAAGGATACAATTCGATCGCTAGCTTTTACTGGTTCTTGCGCTAAGAGAACAAGGCTGCTCACCGGCCATAGCAAAAGCGTAAAGAGCAGCCTGCTTAATAGCGTTGTTTGGTAAGGCACG
Source organism: Lewinella sp. (assembly GCA_036735605.1). GTDB lineage: Bacteria > Bacteroidota > Bacteroidia > Chitinophagales > Saprospiraceae > Neolewinella. The sequence goes on from DAINNZ010000080.1 coordinate 4,275, forward strand.
AACAAGTTTAATTGTTGTAAAGTAAATTTTGTAGGCATACCCGTTTCTTTGCAAATCGAACGTACAACTTAAAATGTGTATTGTCCTCCTAGCGCAGAGCCTACACCTTTGTTTATTCCCTGCAAAAACCAGGCACCTTATCCGCCACAAAATCCATTACGAGTTGGCGATATTCTTGGGGTCTTCTAGCGGCGCTTTGGGCGTGCCAGCTATTCCAATCGAGCAAATGTATTTCTGCCATATCAGGCTCGGGGAGTTGGTCGTAGATACGCAACGATTGTTGAGGAGCCGTTTCTACATCGGCGGCGGAATGAACAAGTAGGATTGGGACTTTTACCCGAGCAGCCCAGCGTTCTGGGGAGGCATCTTGGTAATCGAGCCCCAAGCGCCAACTTACGAAGCGAAAGCTAAGGGGCAGGAAGGCTTTTATCCAGCCACCATATAATTTAATGGCTCTTTCGCCTACGGCGGTGTACCAATCGGCATAAGGCGAATCGGCCACCACAAAAGCGGCCTGTATATCGCCATAGCCAGCGGCGATGATAGCGGCCGCGGCGCCCCAGCTTTCGCCTACCCAGCCAATTTGCTGATCAGGGAGGCCACTTTTTTGGGTGGCAAATCGGTGAGCTGCCAATAGATCAGCCGCCTCTAGGATGCCGCCCGTCACGATGCCTTCATCGTCTTCCAAGCCACTTTCGTAGTGGGCGCGGTGGTCGTAGAGCAGTAGATCACAGCCACAACCGGCAAAAGCACCCGCATATTTTAACATCCCGGATCGGTTATCAGTGAAGCCATGCGCCATCACGAGCACACAGGGGGCGGTTAGGGTATCGTTAGCAGTGAACCACCAGCCTCGCAGTGTTATAGCGGCCTGTTTAAAAGTAGCAAGCCTTGCCCCTGCGAGCGAAGCGACAGCCGACAGGGAGTCCGTATAGATATCTGTGCCCGTGTGGGGCTGCGCCAAAGCCTTGTAAAAATCGCCTGTTCGGAAACTTACTTCTTCAGGAACGGGCAGTTGCTGCAGCATACTATCCCGATTGATCTGCCAGTCTTGCTGCATTTTAGCGAAAGCGGTGGGAATATCGCGGCGCGGTGGCCCTTGGATCACTAAGCCCGAAAGGTAATAAGCCATCCCTAAATACAAAATAGCCACAGGAAGTAGGCCTAGTAGCAGCATTTTTTTTATCCTTCTTTTCATTTGGCGAAGGTACATAAGTTCTAGGAAGATTTTTTTTCATTATCTTTACCTTCCTATTTAGGGTATAACCCACCGATTGCCTATGTAGCAGGTAAAAGTGCTTGGCAGCGGCTCATCAAGAAAGCAACAGGGCATGGCAACCAATAGGAAGAAGTTCTTGCAAGGGCTAGCGGCGGCCACCATTGGCTTGCCGCTAGCCCTACGGCTATTGCTTGGTGAGGGTAAGGCGCAGGAAGAAGACTTTGCCCTCAGCAGTGGAAAACGCTACCGCTGGAAAATGGTTACCACTTGGCCGCCAGGCTTCCCGATTGTAGGTGAAGGCTGCGCGCTTTTGGCCGATCTGTTGCGCCAAATGTCGGGCGGCCGTTTAGATATTGAGGTCTATGGTGCGGGCGAGCTGGTACCCGGCTTGCAGGCTTTTGCTACGGTACAGTCAGGTGGGGTTGAAATGGGGAGCGGTTCGCCATATTATTGGGCCGGCACGATGAAAGCAGCACCTTTTTTTTCAGGCTATCCCTTCGGGCTCAATGCCCAGCAAATGAACGCTTGGATGATAAGTGGCGGCGGTTTGGCCTTGTGGCGAGAACTCTATGCGCCGCAGGGAGTCATACCCTTTTTAGGAGGTAATACGGGCGTGCAAATGGGCGGCTGGTTTAACCGAGAAGTTCGATCCGTTGCCGATTTCAAAGGGCTTAAAATGCGTATGCCAGGCCTAGGCGGTCAAGTGCTAGAAGCCTTAGGCGGAACGCCCGTTTTACTAGCCGGCGGCGAGCTCTACACCGGCCTCGAAAGAGGGGTAATAGATGCCACCGAATGGGTAGGCCCTTACCACGATTATGTGATGGGCTTCCATGAAATTGCTAAATATTACTACTATCCGGGCTGGCACGAACCTGGCACGGCTTTCGAGTTTTTCGTCAATCAAAATGCCTATGAAAGCCTCACGCCCGATTTGCAGACCATGCTGGAGGTCGCTACCCAATATGTGAACAGTTATATCCTAGCAGAATTTGAGGCCAAAAATGGTGTTTATCTGAAAAAACTACGAGCCATCCCTACGCTATCTGTTCGTCCGTTCCCCAGCGAGGTGCTAGCCGCCGCACAAGAAGCTACTCAAGCCACCTTGGCCAAGTATGTAGCAGACGATCCCTTCGCCACCAAGGTATATGCCGCTATGCAAGCCTTCAAGCAGGAGGTAAAGGACTGGGGGGAGGTCAGCGAAAAAATTTATTATAACCAAATGTAAAGCGGTTTTATGTGTCATCGCCAAAGTCTATCAGACCCTAGTACGGAGCTTAGCACATCCAGTTTTCAATGGTTGTTATTGGCACATATTATTAGCACATATTATTAGCACAAGTGTCTATCCATCCATACGGATAGGTACGGACTCGTTGCGCTCGCCCAGGCGGGCACAAGTGCAGGGGCAAGGGCTAAGATGTAGCGCAAGACTATACGGAACACCAAGATTGAATCGTTGAACTTTTATGCTGAAAACTAACACTATTTTTCTTTTCCATTCGTGGGCGGCCACTATTTTATGCTTCCTCTTTGTAAGCTGCTCCTTTGGTTCCCTTCGGGCCAATCGACTAGAGGAGCACTTGCTTTTTTTGATGCCCGATACGAATGAGCTAGGCCAACTCGCCGAGCGCCAAGCAGTCAAACAAGCGATCGATCAACTAATAGCCGAGCTGCGAGCAGAAAAAGTGAGCCGCAAAAACACTTCGCAGCAAATACTTTATCTAGCCGAGCGCTTAGAGCGTAACTTCCAACGACACTATCGGCCTACGGCCACTTTAGCCGACTTTTTTCAACATGGGCAATATAGCGACGCCAGTTTGGCTATTATTCAAGCCCTGTTATTGGAGGAGCTAGCCTTGCCCTATGTTATCCTCATCAATCATTGGCAGCCTACGGTATTGGCCGATCCGGCAAAGTCGAAAATTAGCCTGCATAGCCCACTAACCGCCCAGGTAAAGGGAATTGACCAGAAAAAATTCCAATCGGAATACCTAGAATTACTCAACTTAACTTTAGTAAGTGCCCGACGACCTAGCTCCGCAGCGGAAACAGACAGCCTGTTTCAACAATATTACTATGCAGTCAAACAGCCCATCACGCTAGCACAACTAACCGCTTTTTGGCATTATCAAGCAGCTCTATTAGCCTACGAGGAGGCTAGGTTTGATGCTGTTATTCGGTCGCTCGGCCAAGCAAAACAAAGAGATCAACGCCTAGCTTTCGATGCGCTGGAACAGGCTACTTATTTGCAGCTCTCGGAAAGAAATAAGGGAAGCGAGCAACTGCTTTTTTATTTTTTTGAGATGTGGGACAAAGACCCCAATAACCCTTATTTGCCTGCTACTTTGCTAAATGTTTTCGTGCAAGCTACCGATTCCCTTTTGGTAAGAGGCGCTAGTTTCAATGCGGGGGAGCAGTTGTATCTCTTTCTAAACAAACGCGCTACTAATCGGCTGCTTTGGCAAAATCAGTTACGTGAACTCTACTATATACAAAAAAGCAGGTATTACGCGGCGCAAAACCGCTATGACTTAGCACTGCCTTTTATCGATAGCTTATATATCTCTCAACCGAATCATCCGCTCTTCCAGCAGATGGTGGGCGGGCTGAGCCTGCGAGCTATCAAAGCCTCGGGTGTTTCCGGGCCTGCCTTGAAGGCGCAGCTAGACCAAACAGTTAATCGATACCCCTTTTTACTACGCCATCCTGGTGTTCGAGACTTACTGCTGCGCGATCAAGCAATGCTTATTAGAGATCGCTATGAAGCGGATTTGGGCTATCAAGGCGATAACTTATTAGCTATTTTTAGAACACAGTTAGATATAGCTACAAAAGATGAACGCCAAGCCATCTGGGTGCTAACGGCTTATGTGGCAGCTTCTGCCTATTACTTTCGTTTACAAGACTACTCACAAGCTAGATTACTGATTGAGGAGGCTTTGCGGTATGCGCCCCAGGATGATTTCTTACTACACCGCATAGAGGTTTTAAGGCGCTATTGAGCTGCTGAACAACTCGAATGACGCTTACTTTAGTAGCTTGACTGACAGCAGCGTGAGAGAGCCGCTAAAAAAAGCAATCTAAATTTGTGGAGGTATCTTACCTTTACAAGCAATAACGAAACAAGCATACGACTCTTAGCAGCTAGCAGCTAGCTGCTAAGGCTGTAGTTGCTATAACTCCCACTTTGTATGCCTGAAGCTATTGGAATTTTCGATATTTTCAAAATCGGTATTGGCCCTTCCAGTTCCCATACCTTGGGGCCTTGGCATGCGGCGACTGCTTTTATTAAACTACTAGAAGGGCAAACATTTGATCGGATCAAGCTGCGGCTCTTTGGTTCTCTAGCCAAAACGGGGAAAGGACATGCGACAGACGTTGCCTTGCTTTTAGGTTTAGCCGGTTTCGATCCAGCAACTATGCCTACGGAGGATATCCCCTCACATGTCGAACGCATGAAGGCGAGCGGTCAGATACAGCTGCCAAGTCAGACGCTAGCCTTCTCTATGGCGGAAGATATGATTTTTGACCGCCTAGAGGCAAGGCCGCACCCGAATACGATTGAGTTTAGCGCTTACCACGAAGGGGCGTTAATTCGGTCGGAGACCTACCTTTCTCTTGGCGGAGGCTTTGTACAGCGAAAGGGCGAAAGGCAACCAAAGAAACGGGTTCGTTTACCTTATCCGATTCAAAAAGCGAGCGATTTGTTGGCTTACGTCTGCGATAGCGAAAAGACGATAGCTGAAATTGTATTGGAGAATGAAATGGCCTTTCGCAGCCATGAACAGACCTTGCGAAAGCTAGATGCTATTCTTGATACAATGATAGCTTGTGTATTTAAAGGTTGTCATACGGCAGGTATTTTACCAGGCGGGCTAGGGGTGAAAAGACGCGCACGAGATATCGCTCGTACGCTACTCGGCGAACAGCCCTATGATTCCGAGGAAGCTTGGCTACAAGCGATCCGCGATAGTCAGCCCGATTTCAAAAAGATCAATCAATGGGTTAGTTGTTTTGCTTTAGCCGTGAATGAAGAAAATGCCGCTCTTGGCCGAGTGGTGACAGGCCCCACGAATGGTGCGGCAGGCGTGATTCCGGCCGTATTACTGTACTACTACCTATTCTGCACACAAGATAGAGATAGAGCACCGCTTTACACCTTCTTGGCAACGGCTGCTGAAATGGGCTCTCTTTTCAAAAAAGGGGCAACAATTTCTGCTGCCGTAGGTGGTTGCCAAGCAGAGATTGGCGTTTCTTCCGCGATGGCAGCGGCAGGCTTGACCGCCTTACAGGGAGGTAGCCCAAAACAAGTGTTGATGGCGGCGGAAATAGCCATGGAACACCATCTTGGTCTAACCTGCGATCCGGTAGGTGGGTTGGTGCAAATTCCTTGTATTGAAAGAAATGCTTTAGGCGCAGCAAAAGCCATTACAGCCGCTAATTTAGCCAACTGTAGCGAGCCAGACGAAAGCAAAGTAACCCTTGATACGGTTATTAGAACGATGTGGGATACAGCCAGAGGGATGAACAAAAAATACAAAGAAACAGCGGAGGGTGGCTTAGCATATAACTTGCCAGTGATTATTCCAGAATGCTAGTTGGCTCACTAGCCTAATTCTCCACCGGTTATCCACTTCATTAAATACACTAGGCCAACGCTGATGGCTAAGCCGAAGGAAACCTTGCTTAGGTCGGAAAAAATATTCCGGAAGGCCGCTTTTAAGTTTAGCTTTCCTGCTGCTGTTTCTCGGTAAGCAACGGCAGCTCTAGCTACTACTGCTAGTACCATTAGCAAGGTAACGTAGGAGTTGATCTGGTCGCGAAGATACACTACATAGCCAATGAGCAATAAGATAATAACATTCAGGAGGAGCCCTAGCCGATAAGCATTCGGAGCCGCAGTTCGGTCGGAAGGCTCTTGATAGAGTTCCATGCGATAGCGTACAGCAATTTCTCTACCTGCCAATAAACCCAAGAATACCCAAGTGGTGGACATGGGCACGTTGCTAAATTCTTTGAAAAATAAGAGCACCAAACCATAAACAAAATCGATCAAAGTAGCAGACCGAATGTCGGTCGTATTGGTCTTTGCTTTTACAATTTTTTGGATTTCTCCGCCTTTAGAGTAGAAAATAACGGCCAACATAAAGAGCAAGATCAATAGCGAAAAAGAAAGTTCTGCGCCGCTGATCGTACGAGGCAAATAGACATAAATATTGGCAAAATCTTGGATCAGCCATTGCCCCCATAAGAAAGCAGTGGAGCCCCATTGCAAGGCCGTCCAAATATTTTTCTCTCTCTTTTTAATTGGGTTTTGTATAAAACGACGATCGAAGAAATAGGTAATCAATTGCCAGATCAATATGGCCGCACAGAAAGCCAAGGCATATCCTAGCAAAGACTTGAGCGTCATGTCTAATAGTCCTTTAGGCTTAAAAAAGGTGAGTACCATGAAGCTAGTGCTAACGGGAATACCCGTCCGGGTTAGTAGCATGAGCACTAGGGGAGGGAGAAGATAGGGCCAACTCAAATTGTCGATGAAAGCATATTTTTCTAAGCGCCCATAGCTCACATCTCCGCCGTACTGATACCATCCGTAGATCAGCGTCAGACTTAAAATACTGCCAGCAAAGAACCATAGAACATACCAAGGGCGCTGTTCGTTGGACGATAAGAAGGTGCCAAGCGTCTGAATAGAGTCATTACCAACCACTGCATACCCGGCTAGCATAAACCCTATCCACATCATGATTGTGGGATCCATGTATCTATATTCTAGGGCAAAGATAAGCCGCCGGCCTTTCGCTAGTGTTAAGTTTGTGTTAAGTTACAAGTGGTAGCGGTCGCCGGCTGTAGGCTCAGTAGCAGCTTGCTGCCCCTTTCTACTTCGTTTGGCTGCCCGTTTCGCTGCACGCTTAGCTATTTTTTGTCGCTCATTTTCAGAGGGCTGATAGCCCACCGTGTGAAGATCAGCTACTTCTTTCATCACAATAGCAGCGGTTACGGAAGCTAGTATAGGCCCCGCTACGGAGCCTAAAAGTGGGATTTTAAGCATCAGATAAAGCGGCAGCCCCACCCCTAATGCTACGCCTATATAATTCATCCTTGTATAACGTAGGCTTTGCTCTACACTGAGTTTGAATTGCTCATTGTAGTTGTCAACGATCGCGAAGCCTACTAAGCTAGCCTTGATTAGGAGTGCCAAGGGTTGCTTTAGCCAACTCAAGGGTGATAGGATGCCAAAAAGAATACCTGTACCTACATTAACGAGCACGATCTCTAGCACGAAAGCCGTTACGGAAACGAAGATCATCCGCTTTTGAGCCCGCAAAAAGGGGTGGAAGCTATTCGCGCCGGGCATTTCTTTTCCTAACACCACGAATAGTGTACCGCGCATGAAATGATATACCACTACCTCGAAGAGAATCAGTACTACCCATTTACCGGCTCCATTGGTCAGGGAACTAAAAGTGTGTTTCCCTAAATTCATCACGAGGCTGTCTCCCCCAATAAAGAAAGCGGCAGCATTGGTTTGCTGATGACTCCGCAGCCAGTCATTTATCTCTCCATACAGTGCGCCTATACTTAGAATGGCTACCACAAGGAGAAAACGGAATACCCAGCGGTATTGCCACAAACCGCGCCAAAGCTTGTAATGGCCAATGAAACGCCAAGCCCTAGGATAAGCCATTAAGGTGTAGAGGAATTGTTCCCCTGCTTTTCGGATTGCGTCCATCGCTTAAATACTTACGCCAAATTGCATATTCAACAGGCCGGTGATGACACTTAGGATCAAGGCAAAGGCTAAGGCCCACCAAATACTATTAACGCTGAAGCCGCTTAGCAACTTATCTGCAAATTGAATAATAATGGCATTGATAAATAAGGCAAGCAAGCCCGAGAAAAGCCCAAAGGTGAGAAAGTTGATCGGCACCACTAGCACGCTGAGCAACCAGCCAATTGTTGCGTTCAATATGGATAAAACCAATGCCAGCACCAAGGAGGTTGTGAAGTTCTTAATATAGATTCCCTTCAAAAATTTAGCCGCAAATAGGCTAATCCCTGCGATGACGAATAGGCGTATCAAAAAACCACCAACGCCCATCGTAGCGATGCTTTGTAAGAAAAATGTGCTTTCCATCCTACTATTGTTTTTGTTGTTGTTCGAGCTTACATCTGGCTAGTTTTTCTTCTGCCACCGCCAAATCCCGCTCTAAACGCAAGATTCGCTTTTCCATATCAGCGGTTGCCGCATTGGTTGCTGCTGCATTGGATGATTGCGTGGTGGTAGTTGCCTGCGCTTTTGAAGACCCCATAAAACCGCGTATCTTTTCCATCGGGTCTTCTCCGTTGATGTAGGAAGCCCCAAACAAAGAAAGCGGTAGGAATAGGATCAGGAAAAGTAGTAAACGAGCAAAGCCCGTGATTCGCATTTTGGCCATTTTGGGCGTATTTAGTAGTCATTGAATGAAAATATGCTAGCAAAGTAGGGCTTCTGCTCAAATTAGACTAGTTTTTTCGACGAAATATGCCATTTTTACGCCTTAAATAGCTGCCTTATGGAAAAAGTAACAGAAAAACCAGGCCCTTACCGCCACTTAGAACAAATGGATACGCTGGCGCTTCTCTCTGTTATTAATCAGGAAGACCAGGGGGTGGCGCAGATTATTGCGGGCCAACTACCCGCTATTCAAGCGATGGTGGATGCAGCTACGCAACGGATGCGGCAAGGAGGGCGCCTGTTCTATCTTGGAGCAGGCACCAGTGGCCGTTTAGGGGTGTTGGATGCTAGCGAGTGCCCGCCCACTTTTGGCGTTTCGCCCGATTGGGTCGTGGGGATTATCGCTGGCGGCGATCATGCCCTTCGGCATCCCGTTGAAAATGCAGAAGATGATCCCCATCAAGGTTTCAAGGATTTAGCGACGCATCATGTGGATGTACTCGATTTAGTAGTTGGTATCGCAGCGAGCGGCACAACGCCCTATGTCGTACAGGCACTTAAAAGCTGCCAAGAGAAGGGAATTGCCACGGCTTGTATTACCTGCAACCCCGGTACGCCACTCGCCGCAGTAGCCGATTTCCCAATCGAGGTGATTGTAGGGCCGGAAGTGGTAACTGGCTCCACCCGTATGAAAGCAGGCACGGCCCAGAAACTAGTGCTCAACATGATTTCTACCAGTGTCATGATCAAAATGGGCAGGGTGCTCGATAATCGGATGGTTGATATGCAGTTATCCAACGACAAACTCGTGGATCGGGGCAGCAAAATGGTCGCAGAAGCCCTACAAATCAGCTACGGCGAAGCCAAGGAGCGCTTGCTACGCGAAGGTTCTGTTCGCAAAGCAATCGATACCTATCCCGCTTGACCCACTAGTGTAATCAAACGAGCCGATGCAGCTTTTCTAATAACAAATACACTGCTGCCCCACAAGCCACACTAACATTCATACTGGAGTTTTGCCCATACATCGGTAGATGAACGGCTGCCTCGCAAAGCGCTAATAGCTCAGGCGCAACACCCTGGTTCTCGTTACCCGCTACCAAGTATAGTGGCTGGGATGGTTGCCAAATCTTCGGTGGTTGATAGGTTAGTAAAGACTCGCTGTCATCCGCTATTTCTAACGCTAGGAGCTGCGCACCAAGGCTTTTTTTTGCCGCTAAATAGTTGGCTATATCTTCTACCTGTTGCCAGTTGACTACCCGTTCGGTAGCCCTAGCGACCTTAGCAATTTTAGCATGGGGTGGGCTAGGGGTGTTACCTCCCAGCACCAGCCCCGCTAAGCCAGCTGCATCGGCTAGGCGGAAGGCAGCACCTACATTGAGCGGGTCTTGCCAGTGGGCGCAAACCAAGTGGATCGGGAAGTAATGCTTTGTTTGCTTTACTTCTCCATGCGCCAACTGCTTGATTGGCCTAGCCCTCAAAGTCGATAAGTTGCACCTCAAAAATCAAGGGCGTATTCGGCGGAATGCCGGGTGTCCCAAAAGTGCCGTACCCTAAAGCGGAGGGAAGATAAAGATGAATGTGCCCACCGCGCGCAATCAAGGGGATTCCTAACTGCCAGCCTCTGATTAAGCCGCCGAGGGGAAACACAACCGTTTCAGTGCCTGGTGTTTCGTCGAAGACGGTACCGTCTAGCAGCTCGCCTTTGTAACGGATTTCTATACTACTTCGCACCGTAGGGCTTGGGCCCGTGCCAGGGGCTTCAATACGGTAGTAAAAGCCGCTAGGCGAAAAATCTGCCTCAATATTGTTGGCTGCTAGGTACTCTCGCAGTAGGCGCTGGTCAATTTCTAGTTGGGTCTCTTTTTGGCAACCCATACTTAAAAAGACGAGCAGTGAAAAACTGATGAATAGTAATCGGTTCAAAAGATTGATTTTTTTGGAGTAAATAAATAAGGAGGATACCACTTGCACACACCAAAACTTCTGCAGCCTCCCGCTACTCGGTTGTTAATTGGCTGGCGAGTAGTTGAAACTTCTTGCGCTAAAAGGCTTCCCTTGCCCCTGCGTGCGCCAGCAAATCTAATACGTCTAACTGTTTTGATCTGCTGCTTAAACGGTTAAAGGAGGCCACTGCATTTTACAATCTTCCAGCGTTTGTAGCACTACTTCGCTGATGAGATAGTCGCGATACCAGCGATCGTCCACGGGGATGATATGCCAGGGGACTGTACTCCAGCTCAGTACGTCTTCATAGGCTTTTCGGTATTGATCCCAGTGCTCGCGTTCTTTCCAGTCGCCTGGGTTGTGTTTGTAGAACTTCGTAGGGTCTTCCAGCCTTTCCTTGAGTTCAATTTCTTGCTGCTCGTGGCTGAGGTGGAGATAGAATTTCAAGACGCGGGTACCATTATCGTATTGCAGTAGCTGTTCGAAAGCATTGATGCTTTCCATGCGTTGCTGCACGCGCTCTTCACTGATCCAGCCGTGAACCCGCTGGATGAGGATGTCTTCGTAGTGGGAGCGGTCGAAAATAACAATTTCTCCCTTGGCCGGAGCTGCTTTATGGATGCGCCAGAGGAAGTCGTGCGCAAATTCTTCTTCCGTAGGCTTTTTCCACGCAGCCACACGCAGGCCATAAGGCGGGCAAGGGCCAAAGATGTTGCGCATCGTGCCGTCTTTGCCGCTGCTGTCCATGCCTTGCAGTACCACTAATAGACTGTGTTTTTTCTCAGCGATCATTTGCCGATGTAGCTCGGCAATGCGCTCCACGCGCTCCTTCGTGATGGCGCGAGCTTCTTTTTTTGATAGTTCTTTAGGCGCCTTCGTGGAAATGGCTGCCAAATTGATACTAGGCATGATTTTGTTTTTTATTAATGCTAGACTTGTCTAGCGGGTCTTCAAAGGGCTGCTAGCAACGAATTTTGTGCCGCGCTTTGTCAAAAAGCCTCGCCGCAGCAACACGACGCCTACGGTTTGCGTCGTAGCTACTACGTGGTTGCTCGTTTATGACCAACCGAATAAATTCACTCAAGCGCAATGCACACAAAATGGACTTTCCGGCATCAAAATCAGTCGCATCGGCTGTATGGGCCGGCCACAGCGTTTACAAAGGCCAAAGTTAGGGTCTTCGTCGATAGTAGCCAACATGTGCCGCAGCTTATTGAGCTTATCTTGCGCCTGCGCAATCGCAGCATCTAGCACGCCTTTGTTATTAATGGCATCCATCCGGCTTACTCTGCCGATAGCGTCGTCGGGCGACACAGGCTGCGCTAGCGACTCGTAAGCCGCCACTTTCTCTTCCGTGGTTGCGATAACCTCTTGCAGCTTGGCCTTGATTGTTTCTTTTGAAGATTCCACCCACTAGCCTTTATTCAACTCGATAAATTTCCCGAATATCTTCAAGGATATTCTCGAAATCAATCTTTAGGTCGATGATCTTCCCCGTTTTAATGTCAAATACCCAACCATGCACTTTTAAGCCTCTCTTCCGAACCGCACTTTGTACATTGGCCATTTTGAGCACGTTGATACACTGTTCTTGTACATTGAGCTCCACAAGGCGATTGTAGCGCGCGTTTTCATCTTCTATGCTATTGAGCTCTTTTTTGTGTAGCCGATAGACATCGCGGATGTTGCGCAGCCAAGGGTTAAGAATGCCCAAGTCGCCAGAGCTCATGGCTGCCTTGACGCCCCCGCAATAATAATGACCACAAACCACCACGTGCTTCACTTCCAAGTGTACCACTGCGTAAGTGATTACACAAGCCGAGCTGACGTCGCCATTCGGCACGAGATTGGCAATATTGCGGTGTACAAAGGCATCACCAGGGGCTACTCCCATCAACTCCTCGGCCGTCACGCGGCTATCTGAGCAGCCGATATATAGAATATCGGGGTTTTGGCCTTTCGCTAAGTTCTCGAAATAATCGGGGTCGATATCGAGTTTTTGTTGTACCCAAGCTTGGTTGTTTTCGAATAATTTAATAAGTTTCATTCCCGTTTTGTTTAGAATAAGTGATTGAACGATAGGGTTTTTGTTTGTTTTATTGCTTTTTTTAGCTACTACCCTGTGGCCGCTATGGACAAGGGCTACTTCTCGCTTGTTGCCACAAATCTTTTCAATGGCACCTCGTGTCCATTCATACGGACAGGTACGGACTCGTTGCTCTCGCTCAGGCCCAGTACCCAGTACGGG